>NZ_CAXRDQ010000021.1:0-76207 GCF_964229365.1 Abyssibacter sp.
CGGTGTCCAGTGCCAAACCGTACTGGCGGGCCAGCTCCGCTGTGCTGTCCGTGGAGGTCTGAATCGCACGGCGTATCGCGGGTGTCGTCGTGGCGTTCTTGTGCAAGCTGATCAGCATTCTCGGATCTCGCTCCAGTGTGCAAGAGTGGCCTTCAGGACCTCTCGGCCCATCAGCAGTGGACGGCGAGTATGAACGAGATATTCATCCGGGACCCGACAGTTAGGTTGCGGGCTTCGGGTTGATATTTGATGAGTAATGCACCATTCGAGCACGATTAACGTGAGCAATGGTAGTGATATTTTTAGCAGAAACGATCGGTTGAACTCGATTGCGCTTACCTCAACTGCTCTTCTTCTTTCGCTCCTGGCAATTGCCCTTACTTCAGTTGCTGTATATGCCCTTTCTTCATATTCACGGATGTGACCACCGGTGTATTTGAGAAAGGCAAACAACAACGGCAAGAACGCAATCCAAATAATAGCTATTCGAATAACAACTCTAATTGGCTTCAAATACTTCATAGCAACCTAACGCCTATTCGACGTCATGACTGAATAATGCGTTATTACATCATGACGCATAATTCCAATCGATATCTTGCAGATTGTTGAATTCAAAGCGTTTGTTCTCCCGAAATGACGCATAACGCTCGTCTCCGTCTGAACCTCTATCAAACCAGAGTAGCCCAGCGGGGAAGGTGTGGGCCACAACCTCGCGTCGATTCCTCGGCTTAATCCCCTTACGCCGTTCCGGCGGGCGGACCAGCGGGTCCGCCACTTGCAACAGCGCCGTCGATTGCGCTTCAAGCGCCGTGATGACTTTGCAGGCAGACCCGGATGGCCGAGAACAGCAGTGCCCAGGACAAGACCGAGAAGGCCACCCCCAAACGGCTGAAGGATGCCCGCAAGAAGGGGCAGATTGCGCGCTCTAAGGAGCTGACGACGCTGATTATCGTTGGTGCGGCGGGCGTTGGAATCCTGATGCTGGGCGGCTGGATTGCCCGCCGGTTTGCGGCGTGGATGCAGGGCTTGCTGAGCTTTGATGCGGCGGTACTGAGTAACCGTCCGTTGTTTGACGCCCTGGCGGAGGCCTGGGTGGATGCTCACTGGATCATCGCGCCGTTTCTGGCGATTTGCGTGGTGGCTGCGGTGGCCGGGCCGTTGCTGCTGGGCGGCTGGTCACTGAGCGGGCAGGCACTGGTGCCGGATGTTTCGCGGCTGAACCCGATCAAGGGTATTGGCCGCATGTTTTCGATGAATGCGCTGATGGAACTGGGCAAGGCTCTGGCGAAGACGGCGGTGCTGGGCGGGATCGCCGTGTTTTATCTCGACACGCGAACCGACGATTTATTGGCGCTGGCGGTGCAGCCCGTCAATCAGGCGATGGCGGGCGGGTTGTCGTCAGCGGTTTTTGTGCTGGTTCCGCTTTGCATCGGGCTGTTCCTGATCGCGGCCGTGGATGCGCCGTTTCAGCTGTTCAACCACGGCAAGCAGTTGCGGATGACCACGCAGGAGGTTCGCGACGAGCTGAAGGAGACCGAGGGCCGGCCTGAGGTCAAGGGTCGCATCCGTGAGATGCAGCAGGCAGCAGCGCGTGGCCGGATGATGGATGCCGTGCCCGAGGCCGATGTGATCGTTACCAACCCCACGCATTTTGCCGTGGCGCTGCGGTACGACGCGGGCAATGACCACGCGCCGAAGGTCGTCGCCAAGGGGGTGGATCACATCGCCGCGGTGATCCGCAAGCTGGGCAAGGAGCACCGCGTGCCCGTGGTCGAGGCGCCGCCTCTGGCCCGTGTCTTGTATCGCACGGTTGATCTCGAGTGCGAGATCCCGAGCACGCTCTACCGCGCCGTGGCCCAGGTGCTGACCTACATCCGTCAGCTGGAGGCCTGGCACGCAGGGCCGATGCCGGAACTACCGGACTTGGGAGTACAGGACTAAACCATGGCGCAGAGCTCTTCCTCGCTGGCCATTCCCGCATCGGTTGCGCCGCTGGTTCACGCGGTGCGCACCGGCCTGGCCGTACCGCTGATGGTGATGCTGATGCTGGCGATGATGGTCGTGCCGCTGGCTCCGCTGGCGCTGGATGGCCTGTTCACCTTCAACATCGCGTTGTCGATCTGCATTCTGCTGGCGGTGATCTACGTGATGCGGCCGCTGGATTTCAGCGTGTTTCCGTCGATTCTGCTGGTGGTCACGCTGCTTCGGCTGGCGCTCAATGTCGCCAGCACCCGCGTGGTGCTGCTCAACGGGCACGAAGGGCCGGGCGCGGCCGGTAACGTGATCGAGGCCTTCGGCAATTTTGTGATCGGCGGCAACTACGCGGTTGGCATCGTCGTGTTCATCATTCTGACGATCATCAACTTTGTTGTTGTTACCAAGGGCGCCGAGCGCATCTCGGAGGTGAGCGCGCGGTTCACGCTGGATTCCATGCCCGGCAAGCAGATGGCGATTGATGCCGATCTCAACGCCGGGTTGCTGACGCGGGATGAGGCAATCGCCCGCCGTGAGGAGGTCCGCGAGGAGGCTGATTTCTACGGTTCCATGGACGGTGCCAGCAAGTTCGTGCGCGGCGACGCGCTGGCCGGCGTGCTGATCCTGCTGATCAATCTGGTCGGCGGCCTAGGCATCGGCATGATGCAGCACGGCCTGGATCTGGCCACGGCCATGCAGAACTACACGCTGCTGACCATCGGCGACGGTTTGGTGGCGCAGCTGCCCAGCCTGTTGCTGGCCACGGCGGTGGCGATGCTGGTCACGCGCATGTCCCGCTCGCAGAGCATGGGCAGTCAGGTGACGGCGCAGGTGTTCGCCAAGCCGCAGACCCTGATCGTGACTGCGGTCATTCTGACGATCTGCGGCCTGATTCCCGGCATGCCCAATCTGGTGTTTCTGACCCTGGGCATCGCGGCCAGCGGGCTGGCCTGGTGGATGCACCGGCGCAGCCAGGCCCCCACGGCCGACGCGATGCCTGAGGCCGACTCCGATCCGGTGGCCGACGATGCCGATGTGAGCTGGGACGACGTGCGCCCGACCGACGCGTTGAGTCTCGAGGTCGGCTATCGGCTAATACCGCTGGTGGATATCCGCCAGGGCGGGGAGCTGGTGCGGCGGATTCGTGGCGTGCGCAAGAAATCCACCCACGAGCTGGGGTTTCTGGTGCCCGCGGTGCATATCCGCGACAACCTGGAACTGCCGCCCAATGGCTACCGGCTCTGCGTGAACGGGGTGCCGGTTTCCGAGGAGGTGATCCACGCCGACCGGCTGATGGCGCTGAACCCCGGTCAGGTGTTCGGGCAGGTCGAGGGCATCAAGGGTCAGGACCCGGCCTTTGGCATGGAGGCCGTCTGGATCGAGCAGGGCCTGCGAACCGAGGCGCTGTCCAAGGGCTGGACCGTGGTTGATCCGGGCACGGTCGTCGCCACGCATATCGGCCACATCGTTCACAGCCACGCCCACGAGCTGCTGGGCCATGACGACGTGCAGAGCCTGCTCGACAACCTGGCCCAGAGCGCGCCCAAGCTGGTCGAGGATCTGGTGCCCAAGCTGCTGCCGCTGACCGTGGTCGTGCGCGTGCTGCAAAACCTGCTCGAAGAAGATATTTCGATTCGTGCGTTCAAGCAGATCGCCGAATCCTTGGCGGAGCATGCGCGCCAGAGTCAGGATCCCGACATGCTCACCGCTCAGGTTAGGGTGGCGCTTGGCCAACAAATCGTTCAACAAATCAATGGCTTGGAGTCTGAATTGCCGGTTCTTACGCTGGCGCAGCCGCTGGAACAGCTCCTGCAAGAGTCCATGCAACAAGACGCCAGCGCCATCGAACCAGGACTCGCCGAACGCATGCACCAGTCAATCGCCGAATGGGTGGAACGCCAACAGGGCCAGGGCCAGACGCCCGTGCTGCTGGTGCCACAGGGCATTCGCGCGTCACTGGCGCGGTTTCTGCGCTACGCCGCACCTGGTCTGCATGTGCTGGCTTACAACGAGGTCCCGCAGGGCAAGCAGCTGAAGCTGGTTGGCGCGGTGGGGGTCTGAGGACACTGTCTACGGTGAGCAGGCTTTGAAATGAAGATCAAACGATTTCTCGCACGTGACATGCGCGCCGCCTTCCGGATGGTGCGTGAAGAACAGGGCCCGGATGCGGTGATTCTGTCCAGCCGCCGCATCGGCGACCAGATCGAGGTGGTCGCGGCGTTGGATTACGACGCAGCGCTGGTGCAGCAGGCGGTGCGGCGCAATGACTCGCCGGAGCCGCAGCGTACACAGGCGGCCCATGAATCGGCGCCGCGCTCGGCAAATGAGGCGGTCGCGCCTGTTGCCGGTGCGGCGAACGCATCGTCCACGGCCGCGCGGGGCACGGACCATGTCGATCCCGCGGCACGCCGGGAGGATGTGAATCCATTCGCCAGCGAACTCGCGCAGGCCGCCGCGCCCAACGTGAAACCGGAACCGACCATCGTCTGGGCGCAAGACCCCCACATCGAGCGACTGGAGCGCGAACTCGGAGAACTGCGCAGCACCATCCAGAGCGAGATGGGGCAGATCGCCCGCGGTGCCTGGGAGTTTCGCAATCTGGAACATGCCCATGTGGCCCAGCAGCTCGAGCGCATGGGTTTCGAACATGCCCTGACGACCGCAGCTGTCCGCACGCTGCCGCAGGACGCCGTGCGGCCGACCGCCACCTATGCCGCGCTGCGCGCCATCGTGACGCAGATGCCGGCACAGCCGGCAGATCTGCTCGACACGCCGGGTGCAATTGCACTGGTCGGTCCGACCGGTGTCGGCAAGACCACCACGCTGGCCAAACTGGCCGCACGCTATGTTGCCCAGCACGGCACGAACGGGCTGGCGCTGGTCAGCACCGACGACTTCCGGATCGGCGCGCAGGAACAGCTAATCACCTATGGCCGTCTGCTCGGCGTGCCGGTACTCACGGCCTCCGGCATCGAGGGTCTGGCGCAGGTGCTGGCGAAGCTGTCGGGCAAGCGGATGATTCTGATCGACACCGCCGGCATGAGTCCGTCCGACCAGCAATTGGCGATGCGGCTGAACCAGTTCGGGGTGTCCGGCTCGCCGGTGCGCACGCTGCTCGTGCTGGCCGCGACCACCCAGCCGGAAGATCAGGCGCGGGCGATTCACGCGTTTCGTTCGGCGCGCCCGGCGGGCTGCGTGATCACCAAGCTGGACGAGTCGTCACGCCATGGCTCTGCGCTGTCGGCGATCACACGTGCGCGTCTGCCGGTGGCCTATGTCGCCGACGGCCAGGCCGTGCCGGAGGACCTGCATCGAGAGCGGCCGGAAACCCTCATCAAGCGCGCCGTGCAGGCGGCGCGTACGCACACCACACCAACACAGGTTCGTGACGGGTCACCGTCACGTGCCGACTACGAGCGGGAGGCCGCCAATGCCGTTGCTTGATTCTTCCCAGGCTGTTCAGCGCACGCAGGCCGCGGGGCTGGCCCACAAACCCGCCGCCAACGGGCCGCGCGTGTTCGCCGTGGCCAGCGGCAAGGGCGGCGTGGGCAAGAGCACGATCGCGGTGAACCTGGGTATGGCGATGATCGAGGCCCAGCGAAAGACCATGTTGCTGGATGCCGATCTTGGCCTGGCCAACGTGGATGTACTGCTCGGCCTGCAGCCAGCGGCGAATCTGTCGCATGTACTCGAAGGCAAATGTTCGCTGGCCGACACCATTATCGACGGACCGGGGGGGCTGAAAATCGTCCCGGCCTCATCCGGCCGCCGCCGCATGGCGGAGCTGACCCGCAGCGAGCATGTGGGTTTGATCGGCGCCTTCAGCGGCCTCAATAACCCCATCGACGTGATGCTGGTCGATACCGCCGCCGGCCTGTCCAACAGCGTGCAGACGTTTTGCCAGGCCTCGCAAGAGGTGTTGGTGGTGGTCTGCAACGACCCCGCTTCGCTCACCGATGCCTATGCGCTGATCAAGGTGTTGTCGCGCGACTGCGGCATCCCGCGGATGCAACTGGTCACCAACCGCGTGCGGTCGGCAGGCGAGGGGCGCGAGGTTTACGACAACCTCTGCCGTGTGGCGGATCGCTTTCTGGACGTCACCCTCAATTACCTCGGCCATGTGCCGGACGACGACAAGATCGTCCGCGCCGCCCGTCAGCAGCGGCCCGTCATCACGGCCTATCCCGGTGCGCCATCGGCTCAGGCCTTCCACGGCATCGCCAACAAGCTGCTGGGCATCGCCCCCCAACGCGGTGCCCGCGGCCATATCGAATTTTTTGTGGAACGCCTGGTTGGTCAGCCCACTGGCATGGCGATGACGGCATGAACGCAGCCGCCTCTTACGCCTATTACGAGCAGACCGGCTCGCAGGATCTCGTCACCCGGCATGCCGGTTTGGTGCGGCGCATCGCCTTGCATCTGGTCGCGCGGCTGCCCGATTCGGTGGAACTGGACGATCTGATCCAGGCCGGCATGCTGGGCCTGCTCGAAGCGGCGTCGTCGTTTGATGCGAGGCAGGGCGCCTCATTCGAAACCTTTGCCGGCATTCGCATTCGCGGCTCGATGATCGACGAGCTGCGCCGGGGCGACTGGGCTCCGCGATCGGTGCATCGCAAGATGCGCGAGGTCACGAGGACCATTCAGGCGATTGAGCAGGAAACCGGCAGCGAGGCCGGCGAGCAGCAGGTTGCCGAGCGCATGGGCATCACGCTGGACGAGTACCGCCACATCACGCTAGATGCCTCGCAATGCCAGTTGCTGAGCCTGACACCCGCCGATCCGGACGAAGACGGTCACTCGCGCGAGGTGGCCTCCGGCGATGCCCAGCCCACCGATGTGCTGCAAAAGGCTCAATTTCAGCGCGATCTGGCCGATGCCATAAAACAGCTGCCGGAACGCGAGCAACTGGTCATGTCGCTGTACTACGACGAGGCCATGAACCTGCGGGAAATCGGCGCCGTGCTGGGCGTGAGCGAATCCCGCGTGTGCCAGATCCATGGGCAGGCGATGGTGCGCCTGCGCGCGCGGCTGGGCGACTGGATTGATCGGGGCAAGTGAACTCAGGCGAATTGGCAGGAGCAAACACGATGGACACAAGCATGAAGATTCTGGTGGTGGACGATTTCCCGACGATGCGGCGCATCGTCAAGAATCTGCTGCAGGATCTGGGATTTTCGAATTTCGTCGAGGCCGAGGACGGGCAAAGTGCGCTGACGGTGCTGGGCGCCAACGGCAACGGCATTGATTTCGTCGTGACCGACTGGAACATGCCGGGCATGACCGGCATCGATCTGCTCAAGGCGATTCGCGGCAACGCGGCGTTGGCCGGGCTGCCGGTGCTAATGGTCACGGCCGAGTCCACCCGCGAGCAGATCATCGAGGCGGCCAAGGCCGGCGTGAACGGTTACATCATCAAGCCCTTCAACGCGTCGACGCTGAAGGAGAAGCTGGACCGCATCTTCAACCGGGCAGCGGCGTGACCCCGCCGGCGGTCTCCGCCGGACTTCGTGCCGATGTACAGGCGCTGTCGGCCGCGCTGGATCGCGATGATCTGCAGACATTCAATGAACTGCTGACCAAGCTGAGCGACCAGCGTACGCACCGGGTCATCGACGGCCTGCAGAGCATCAGCCGCAATCTCGCCGGCGCGTTGAGCCGTCTGGCACTGGATGAGCGATTGGTGCGCTATGCCGGCAGTGACATGCCCGACGCCTGCGCACGGCTCAACCACGTGATGCAGATGACCGAACAGGCTGCGAACCGGACCCTGGATCTGGTCGAGGCCACCCAGGCGCAATTGCCCGGCCTGGCCAGCGCCGCCGGCGAGCAAACGCTGAGCGAGCTGCGCAGCAATCTGTCCGCCATTGCCGAAGCCCAGGCTTACCAGGATCTCAGCGGCCAGGTCATCCGCCGCGTAATCCAGCTCGTGCAGGGCGTGGAACAGGCGCTGGCCGACCTGCTGGAACTCGCCGGTCTGACGGTGCCGAATGCCAGCGCGGCCGCCCGCAAGCCGGAGGGCCCGGCGCTGGCCGGCATCGACACGCATGGCTCAACCCAGGCTCAAGCGGACGATCTTCTGGCCGATCTAGGTCTTTAGTCTTTCGGTCGCGACTCCACCGGTATTGCTCATGGACCAAGAACTGCTGGCCGACTTTCTGACCGAAGCCGGCGAAATGATCGATTCGCTGGGCGAGCAGATTGTCGCTTTCGAACAGTCGAATGCTGATCCGGAACAGCTTAACGCGCTGTTTCGGGTATTCCACACGCTCAAGGGCAGCGCAGGGTTTCTGGAAATCCAGCCCATGGTGGAGTTATGCCATGCGGCGGAGGAGGTCATGGGCGCCGTGCGCACCGGGCAGCTGGGGCACAGTGCCGAACTGGTCGATGGCATTTCCCAGGCGGTGAGCTGGCTGGATGCGGCCCTGGCCGAGCTGTCCAACGGCGAAGTCATCACGCCGGCTGATCCGGCGCTGATCGAGTCATTGCGCGCCGTGTGTGGCGGCCCCGCGGCGGATGAGGCTGATTTCAACGTCGACGCGATTCTCGGCGAGGACTGCGGCGATCCGATTAGCGATGATGACTTCGAGGCGTTGCTGGATGCTTTCCACGGCACGGCGACGCCGAGCGACAACCTTGCTGAGCTCCAGCCGGAGCCACCGCCGGTGCCGCCTGCGGTCGCGCCCAAGGCCAGGGTGGAAACCTCGATCCGCATCGACACCGATCGCCTGGATGCCGTGGTGAACCAGGTGGGCGAGCTGGTGCTGGTACGCAATCGGCTGAAGCGCCTGCGCGAGTCGGTCGACGATCCCTTGCTCGACCGCACCTTGGGCCACCTCGATCAGGTGACGACCGGTTTGCAAAGCTCGGTGATGCTCATGCGCATGCAACCGGTGCGGAAGGTGTTTTCCAAGATCCCGAAAATCGTGCGCGATCTGTCACGTTCGCTGGACAAGAAGATTGAGGTGCTGCTTGAAGGCGAGGACACCGAGCTGGATCGCACGCTGGTGGAATCGCTGTCCGAGCCGCTGGTGCACCTGGTGCGCAATGCGGTCGATCACGGTATCGAGGCACCGGCGAAGCGGCTGGAAAACCGCAAGCCCGAAGCGGGACGGCTGACGCTGGCGGCGCAGCAGGTCGGCGACCATATTCACATTGAGATCCGCGACGACGGGGCCGGGATCGACCCTTCAGTCATTCGCGCCAAGGCCATCGAGACGGGCGTGATCGACCGCGAATCCGCCGCGCGGCTGGATGCCCAGGACTGCCTGGATCTGATTTTCCGGCCCGGCTTCTCGACCCGCGACGCGGTGTCGGAGGTCTCCGGCCGTGGTGTGGGCATGGATGCCGTGCGCTCGAAGATTGTCGAGCTCAACGGCAGTGTGGAGATCAGTTCCGAGGTCGGGGCGGGGTCGGCATTTCTGATTCGCCTGCCGCTGACGCTGGCGATTCTGCCAGCGCTGATGGTCACCGTAAGCGAGCGCGAGTTCGCCATTCCGGTCACCGCCATCGAAGAGGTTGCCCGGTTCGATCCGGACCGCGTGGAGTGCCTCGGCAGCCGCGAGGTGATGCGTCGCGCCGACGACATCATCCCGCTGATCCGCATGGACCGCTGGGTGGGGCAGGCGTCGACGGCAGAGCAGCAGCACTGCGTGGTGGTCGACGTGGGCCGTGAACGCCGAGCCCTGCTGGTCGATGCCGTGCCGGGTCGCGAGGAAATCGTCGTCAAGCCCCTGGGCCGGATGATGGCGGGCCTCGCCGGTATCGCTGGTGCCAGCGTGACCGGGGACGGTGGAATCGCCCTGGTGCTGGATTTGCCGGGGTTGTTGACGAGGGTTTCGCCGCGATTGCCGCCGACGACTGGGCCGACATCGGCAAAGGACGGCGTGGCGGCTGTGCTTCCCTAGTGTTCCCAGGGCAGCTTGCAGCGACCATTCCTTCGAGGTCTACAATGCGCAAGGTCTCGAACAGCAGAACGACATGACCACCACGCCAGATACCGTCAAACAGCGAGCGCATGCGGTGATCGATGGGCTGCCCGACGACGCGAAATGGAACGACATTGTCGAGGCATTGGCGGTGATCGAGGATGTCGACGCTGGATTAGCCGAGAGCGACCTGGGCCTTGGGGTCGACACCGAAACGCTGCGACGGTGGTACGGCGTGGCCGAATGAAGGTTATTTGGACGCCACGCGCCCAACTTCGCCTGCAACAGGTTGTTGACCACATTGCCGAGGATCAACCCGTCAACGCCAAGCGCTGGGTGCGGGCCATACTCGCACGCGGGGAGCAGATCGCGAGTCAGCCTCGCAGCGGGCGCCAGGTTCGCGAGTACGCAGACGTTCATGTTCGTGAGGTGATCGAAGGCAACTACCGGATCATCTACCGGCTGCGACCATCTCAGATCGATGTGCTGACGGTGCGCCATGCCGCAAGGCCTCTGCCCAGACATCGCCGCGATCTGTAGCGCTGCCGCAAGGCGTCACCCAGAGCGAGCGCACTACTCCCGGTAGAACTGCCCCTGTGGCGGGCCTGCGAGCAGCGGCACGAGTTCCGCGATTTTCTCCGGCGGGATGTGTCGGGCGGAGGCCGCCTGGGCGGCGGCGGAGGTCCAGCGTTCCACCAGCAACAGTTCGTCGGGGCGTTCCAGGTTCCGCACCACCCTGCAGCTGGCACAGCCATCGGCGGTCTGCAGCAATGGCGTGATCGTCAGCAGGGCAGAGCGCAGCTGATCGCCCATGCCCTCGGCGGCCATGAAGGTGTTGATTCGAGTAATCCGCATGTCGTGCCCTCCGCAGAACACGTGGGCTCTCGTCGCACAAGGCTCCCGGAGGCGACGTTACGACGCTCAGGTGACGATTCTGCGACAGCCGGACCGGTCTGGCCGGGCCCGCGCCGGCAGCCGGTCGTTCGGTTCAAGGTTCTGCGGCCGTCGCCGACAACCTCACCGTAGTTCTGCGGTCGCGGCCGGACGGCTTTGATCGCCTCTGACACATCGGTTGTAGGGGCCTGTGGGATGGACAAGCTGAGTATTGCCGGCCTGCTGCTCGCACTGGCTGCGGTTTTCGGTGGCAGCACACTCAAGGGCAGTGGTGCGGCGGCGCTGGTCAGCCCGGCGGCGTTCGTCATTGTTATCGCCGGCACCATCGCCGCGATACTCGTGCAGACGCCTGGGCCCACCTTTCGCCGCGCCTTGCGGATGGTGCGCTGGGTGTTTCGGCCGCCGGTTCTGGATTGGGAGGATGAGATCGACGCCGTGGTGCACTGGGCGCGGCGCGCCCGCCAGCATGGCTTGTTGGGGTTGGAGCCGGACCTGGCCGGGGTGGTTGATCCGTTCACCCGCCGCGGGCTGCAGATGCTGGTCGACGGCGTGGAACCGGCGCAGATCCGAGCCGCGCTGGATGTGGAGCTCGATACCCTGGAAGGGCGTGACGCCGCGGCCGCGCGTGTGTTCGAGGGCATGGGCACCTATGCACCCACCATGGGCATCATCGGCGCGGTCATGGGGCTGATGGCGGTGATGCAGAATCTTGCCGACCCGGACAAGCTTGGCGCCGGCATCGCCGCCGCATTCGTCGCCACCGTGTATGGCATCGGCCTGGCCAATCTGCTGTTTCTGCCGATGGCCGCCAAGCTCAAGGCGACCATCGCAGGTCAGAGTCGTGCGCGCGAACTGATGATCGAGGGTCTGGTGGCCATTGCCGATGGCGAGCACCCCAGCAGCATTCACAACCGGCTGCAGGGCTTTCGGGTCCAGCGATGAGCGCGCGCCGTCGCAGCCACCTCGATGATCAGCCGCATACGGACGGCTGGGCCGTTCCCTACGGCGATCTGGTCACGCTGCTGCTCGCCTTCTTTGTGGTGATGTACGCCACGTCCACGGCTAACGAAGGCAAGTACCGCGTGCTGTCCGACGCGCTCAATGCGGCCTTCGCCGGGGCGCCGCGAACCACCGAGCCCATTCCTCTCGGTCAGCCGCTGAACGCCGGTCGGCATCGCTTGGAAGCGCCAGCCGCCTTCGATGCACCGACCTTTGCCCAGGCCGTCCCTTCGCCGGCCCGAATCGCAAAGCACGGCGAAGGCGTCACCACGCTGGACCGGGTCGAGGAGTCGCTGGTTCATGATCTGCGTCGCCGTATCTTTGCCGAACAGGTCTATATCAGCCGCTCCGGCAAGGGTCTGGAAGTGGAGCTGGACGCCGACCTGTTGTTCGCCAGTGGCGCCGCCGAGATTTCGTCGGAGGCCCGGTCGCTGGTGCGGCATATCGCCGGAATTCTGACGCCGTACCCGAACCGCGTCGTCGTGGAAGGGCATACGGACAACGAGCCGATCCACACCTTTCGGTTTCCCTCGAACTGGGAATTGTCGGCCGCTCGTGCCGTCAGCGTACTGCGCGTGCTGACCGATGCGGGCGTCGCGGCTACGCGGCTCAGCGTGCAGGGCTACGGGGAGTTCCAGCCGATCGAGCGCAATGACACCGCCCGCGGACGGCTGCGCAACCGGCGCGTCGTGCTGGTGATCCGTGACGAGCAATGGGCACGCGACCAGCGTCCTGACGCCACCGACATGGCGACCAGCATGGCGCAGGGCACGGCGCCGCGCACTGACAGCACCGCCGATGCCCGAGGCCCGAATCCTGCACCAGAGCGGAGACCAACATCAGAGGGCGCTTGAAATGTCGAGCCCGGCCATGCTGCAAAAGCTGTTCGAAGTCCCGTCGGACCCAGGCGCCGAGGCGCCCGAACCGACGACCCGCTGGCTCACCTTCAGCCTGCTGGAGAACCGCTACGCCATCGAGATCGATCAGATTCGCGAGATCCTGCGCCCCTGCGAACCCACGCCGGTGCCCGGTGCGCCGGACTGGGCGTTGGGCGTGATCAACCTGCGGGGCGCGATCGTCACCGTCTTGTCCCTGCACCGTTTGCTGGGCCGGTCGATTCCGGCGGCGACGGAGGCACAGCGCGTCCTGGTCACGGATGTGACCGGCGAGCCGATCGGCCTGACCGTCGATGCCGTGGGCGATGTCTGGAACGCGCCGGATCGCCTGTTCGAACCGGCGCCCAGGGTTGCGGACCGCAGCGACGCATTGCCGGTGGCCGGCGTGTTCCAGCGGCAAGGTGATCCGCTGCTGGTCCTGGATGTTCGCGCGGTGCTGGATCTGGTCGGAGCGGCGGTCTGATGGTCGCGGCCCTGATCTCCATCGTCGGCGCCTGTCTGGTGGCCTTGTTTCTGTTGACCCGCCGGGTGACTCAGCTCGCCACAGTGCAGGCCAAGCTGGTGCAGGCGCAGCGTGCCGATCGCACCACCCAGGCGGCGCTGGGACGGGCGCTGCAAACCCTGCATGTCGAACTCAACCGGCTCGGCAGCCATAAGGCGGAGCGCGACGCCCTGCGTGACGCCCAGGCTCAGATCGAAACCCTGGCCGATGGCCATCGCGCACTGGAGCGTCGCTGGGGGCTGGAACATGCCCGGTCGCTGGCCCGTGACGGCATCGCGCCGGACCTGCTCGTCAAGGAATACGGCCTGACCCCGGTCGAGGCGCGTCTGATCGCACGGCTCGAACCCGCGGTCGCCGCACATTGAATGTTCAGGTTTTCACGCAGCGGCCGATGACCGGGAAGTACCCCCACGGGAGATTGTAATGACCACCCAATCCGTGACCGTAGACCTGGATGGAGAAGTCTCCATTCGCGAAATCGCCTCGCTGCATGCCCGGCTGATGGATGCCCGCAACAGCGAACAACCCGTGACCCTGGACGGCGAGGACGTGAGCCGCGTGGATACGCCTGGGCTGCAGCTGCTGGCCGGGTTCGTCATGGAGCGCGCGCGCTGCGGCCGCGAGACCGGATGGTCGGCGGCGTCCGTGGCGCTGCTCGATGGTGCCCGCCTGCTGGGGATGGAGGCCATGTTGGCCCTGGATCACCTGCCCGCGACTGCGGAGACACACTGATGAAGAAGATTCTCGCCGTTGATGATTCCCCTTCGATGCGCCAGATGGTGGCGTACACCCTGCGTGACGCCGGGTTCGATGTCGAAGAAGCCGAGGACGGCCAGATCGCCCTGGACAAGGCGAGAACCGGTGCCTATTCGCTGGTGCTGGCCGACGTGAACATGCCGAACATGGACGGCATCACCCTGGTCCGCGAGCTGCGCGGGCTGGATAGCTACAAGTTCACACCGCTGCTGATTCTGACCACCGAGGCCGGCGCCGACAAAAAGGCGGCTGGCAAGCAGGCCGGCGCCACCGGATGGCTGGTCAAGCCATTCAACCCGGACCAGCTGATCTCGGTCGTCAATCGCGTGCTGAACTGAAGCACGCCAACAGGTCCGCGTCATGAGTATCGACATGCGCCAGTTTCAGCAGACCTTCTTCGCCGAGAGCGCCGAAGGTCTGGATGTCATGGAGTCCGGTCTGCTCGCGCTGCAGCCGGCCGCGCTGGATTCGGAAACCATCAACGCGATCTTCCGGGCCGCGCATTCGATCAAGGGCGGTGCGGGCACCTTTGGCTTCGAGGCCATTGGCGAATTCACCCACGTGGTCGAGACGCTGCTCGACGAACTGCGCAGTGGCGCGCGAGTCGCCGATGCCGCCCTTATCGATCTGCTGCTGCAGTCGGTGGATGTGCTGCGCGCCTTGTTCGACGACGCCCAGGCCGGGCGACCGATTAACTTGACCGCGCATCAGGGCACACAACAAGCCCTTGCGCGAGCCTTGCAGACGCCTGGCGCCGAGCCACCCGTGGCGGCAGCCGGGGCGGCTGGTCGTGCGCCGGGCGGCGGCTGGCGCATCGATTTCCGGCCGCACCCGGAGCTGTTTGCCACCGGCAACGATCCGCTGCATGTGCTGCGTGAACTGGCGTCTCTCGGCAGCCTGCATGCGCAGGTGCAGGTCGATGCCTCGCTGGACCCCGCCAGCATGGACCCGACGCAGTGCTATCTGCGCTGGGATCTGGAGCTGGTCACCGAGGCCGACGAGCCCGCGGTTCGGGAGGCCTTTGCCTGGATTGAGGACGAATGTGATCTGGCGATCACCGCCTTGGCCGTCGCTGAGCCGCAGGTGATGGCGGCCGAGCCACAGGCCGCTGCGGTCGGGACGGCGCCGGCCCCAGCGGGGCAGGCCTCGATTCGCGTTTCGGTGGACAAGATCGACGCGCTCATCAATCTCGTGGGGGAGCTGGTGATCACCCAGTCGATGCTGCACCAGGCCGGGCAGGCGCTGGACACCGCGCAGCATGAACAGTTGGTGGCCGGCCTGGAACTGCTCGCGCGCAACACCCGCGACATTCAGGAGGCGGTGATGTCGACGCGCATGGTCGCGATCGATTCGGTGTTCAAACGGTTCCCGCGGGTGCTGCGCGATGTCGCGGGGCGGCTCGGCAAGCAGGTGGAGTTGCAAACCGAGGGTGAGGGCACGGAGCTGGATCGCGGCGTCACCGAGAAAATCGTCGACCCGCTCACGCACATCATTCGCAACAGCGTGGATCACGGCATCGAATCGCCGGCTGACCGCCTCGCGGCCGGCAAGCCGGAAGCCGGTCAGATCACGCTGCGCGCCGCGCATGAAGGTGGCTACATCGTGATCGAGGTGCTGGATGACGGCGCCGGTCTCGACCGCGAACGGATTCTGGCGAAGGCCGCTGCATCAGGCCTACCGGTCAGCGACGACATGGCGGATGCCGACGTCTGGCAACTGCTGTTCGCGCCGGGGTTCTCCACCGCCGAAGCGGTGACGGACCTGTCGGGCCGCGGTGTCGGCATGGACGTGGTCAAGCGCAACATCGTCAGTCTGGGCGGCCAGGTCACGCTGTCGTCTCGGGCCGGACAGGGCACTCGTGTAGAGATTCGCCTGCCGCTCACGCTGGCAATTCTCGACGGCATGCTGGTTGGAGTGGGCGACGAAATCTATGTCATCCCGCTGAACTTCGTCAGCCAGTCGCTGTGCCCCGTCCAGGACGACATCCGCAGCATCGCCGGCACGTCGCAGGTGGTCCGTGTGCGTGACCAGTACATCCCGATTCTGTCACTGCGACAGCTGTTCGCGGTGGACGGGGCGACCCCCGCGCTCACCGACAGCGTGCTGGTGGTCACCGAAGCCGATGGGCGCCGGGTGGCGTTGCAGGTCGATGCGCTGCTGGGGCATCAGCAGGTGGTCATCAAGAACCTGGAAGAGCACTACCGGCATGTGTTCGGCGTGTCCGGCGCGACGATTCTGGGCGATGGACGGGTTTCGCTGATTCTCGACGCCGCCGAGCTCAGCAGCCTGCAGGTGCAGGACCAGGCGGCCTGACCGGCGCCGATATGACGATGAGCCGCCACAGACACGAGGAGAACAGCTCATGACACAACTGGCAGCGACCGACACCGACCACAGGGCGCATGCGCCGGTGCTGGAGGCTGGAGCCTCCGTCCGCGAGTACCTGACCTTTCGCCTGGGCGATGAGGAATACGGCGTCGACATCCTCAAGGTGCAGGAGATTCGCGGCTACGACGCCGTGACCAAGATTCCCGATGCGCCGGCGTTCGTCAAAGGCGTGATCAACCTGCGCGGCACCATCATGCCGGTGGTGGACATGCGGCTGCGCTTCAAGCTGGGCGAGGCGGTCTACGACGCCTATACGGTGATGATCATTCTGCAGCTGGAGCGCCGCAACGTCGGCATGGTGGTCGACAGCGTGTCCGACGTGCTGCGGCTCACTGATGACCAGACTCTGCCGCCGCCGGAGTTCGGTGGCGCGATGGACACGCGGTACATCAGCGGGCTTGGCTCGATCGACGAGCGGCTGCTGATTCTGGTGGATATCGAACGACTGATGGCCAGCGATGACATGGCGCTGACCGCTTCATCTGACGCGTCGCAGGCGGCGCACTAAGCGACTGGGAGCATCTCGCATGAGCACATTCAATCTACGCCGGTGGTTTGCCGGCAACGGCAACGGCGATGGCAACGGCGCAAGGCAAGCCGATCTGTTGGGTCAGGTGGCGGCGATCAACAAGTCACAGGCCGTGATCGAGTTCAAGCTCGACGGCACTATTCTCGACGCCAATGAGAATTTTCTGAGCGCGGTGGGGTACAGCCTCGACGAGATTCGCGGTCAGCACCACCGCATGTTCGTCCACGCCGACGAGCGCGCATCCGAGGAGTATCGGCTGTTCTGGGAACGCCTCGGGCGCGGCGAGTTTGACCGCGGGCTGTACAAGCGAGTTGGCAAGGGCGGGCGCGAGATCTGGATCGAGGCGTCCTACAACCCGATTCTCGATGCGGCGGGCAAACCGTTCAAGGTCGTCAAGTACGCGACCGACGTGACGGCCAAGCGGATCGAGGCGGCCGATCATGCGGGGCAGCTGGAGGCGATCAGCAAGTCTCAGGCGGTGATCGAGTTCAATCTCGACGGGACCATCCGGTCGGCCAATGACAATTTTCTCGCGGCTGTGGGTTATCGGCTGGACGAGATCCAGGGCCAGCATCATCGGCTGTTCGTTGACCCGGCAGACGCCGAGAGCGCCGAGTACCGCGCGTTCTGGGCAAAGCTGCGGAATGGGGAATTCGACTCCGGCCAGTACCGGCGCCTGGGCAAGGGCGGGCGGGAGATCTGGATCGAGGCGTCTTACAACCCGATCTATGACCTCAACGGCCAGCCGTTCAAGGTGGTCAAGTACGCCACCGATGTCACCGACAAGGTGCGAGCGAACCAGGCGCTGGAGCTTGCCGTGAAGCAGGCCGCCGAGGTCGCCAGCTCGGGGGATCTGTCCAAGCGCATCGTCGTCGACAACGCAGAGGGTCTGGTCGCCGAGTTGTGCGCCGGGGTGAACGCGATGCTCGATACCATGGAGGCCAACCAGCGGCGCGAGCGCGACGTGGCCACCGAAAATCTGCGCATCCGCAACGCGCTGGACAGCGTGACCACGAACGTGATGATCGCGGACAACGACCGCAATATCATTTATCTGAACGCGTCCATCGAGACCATGCTTGCCGATGCCGAGTCCGACATTCGCAAGCAGTTGCCTGAGTTCCGCACCGAAGGCTTGCGCGGTCGCAGCATCGATGTATTCCACAAGAATCCTGAGCACCAGAAGCGCATGCTGGAACGGCTCACCGACGTGCACCGCGCCGAGCTGAATCTCGGCGGCCGCACCATGGAGCTGACCGTGACGCCGATTTTTGGCGAACAGGGTGATCGCGCCGGCACCGTGGTCGAATGGCTGGACCGGACCGCCGAGGTCGCGGTCGAGAACGAGATCGGCCAGTCCATCGAGGCGGCCAACCAGGGGGATTTTTCCAACCGCATCAGCGTGGCCGACAAGCAGGGCTTCTTCCTGCGGCTGTCCGAGGGCGTCAACAGCCTGATGGAGGGTTTCGAAGCCGGCTTCAAGCAGGTGAACACCTCGCTGGGCTACCTGGCCGATGGCGATTTCACCCAGCGTATCGAGGCGGACTACCGCGGCAGCTGGGCCGAACTCAAGGCTTCGGTCAATGCGACGGTGGACCAGCTGTCGTCGCTGCTGCTGCAGATTCGCGGCTCCTCCGAGGAGATCAACAGCGCGTCGCGGGATGTGGCCTCCGGCTCCAACGACTTGTCGGCACGCACCGAACAAACCGCCGCCAGCCTCGAGGAAACCGCATCGTCGATGGAGGAGCTGACCTCGGCCGTGCGGCAGAACACCGAGAACGCCGAACAGGCCAACCAGCTCGCCGTCGGCGCGCGGGACACCGCCGACAAGGGTGGGCAGGTGGTGCGTGAGGTCGTGCAGCGCATGGGCGAAATCACGAATAGCTCGCGGGAGATCAGCGAGATCATCAGCGTGATCGAGGGCATCGCGTTCCAGACTAATATTCTGGCGCTCAACGCGGCGGTGGAAGCCGCCCGCGCCGGGGAGCAGGGCCGCGGATTTGCCGTGGTGGCCGGCGAGGTTCGCTCGCTGGCGCAGCGGTCCTCCGGTGCGGCCAAGGAGATCAAGAAGCTGATCTCCAGTTCGGTCGACAACATCGAGAAGGGCAGCGAGATGGTCGACCAGGCGGGCGAGACCATGGCGGAGATCGTCTCGGCCGTGAAACGAGTCACCGACATCATGGGCGAGATCACCGCGGCCTCGCGCGAACAGCGATCCGGCATCGAGCAGGTCAACGATGCGATCACACACATGGATCAGGGAACGCAGCAGAACGCGGCGCTGGTGGAGGAATCCGCTGCCGCGGCCAAGTCCATGACGGAGCAGGCGGACGGTTTGCTGCAGGCGATCATGCGGTTCCGGTTCGATGCCGCGGAGCCGGGGGTAGCCCCCGCAATTCGCGGTGGCCAGGAACGCATTGCTCGCGTGGAGCCATCGGTGAGCGCCGCCAACCAGCCGGCGCGGTCCCGTCCGGAACCCCGCGCGGCCTTGGCGCCGGCACCGGGGGCGCGAGCTGCCCAGGCGGCGCCGGACGAACACTGGGCCGAGTTTTAGGCGGTCCGGGCCGGGGCGAGCCATGTCTGATCGCAGCAAAGAGTTCCGGCTAACCGCAGACCAGTTCCAGCGCATTCGTCGGCGCATCGGCGACTACGCCGGCATCAGCCTGGCCGAGACCAAGCAGGACATGGTCTACGGCCGGCTGATTCGGCGCCTGCGCGCCCTCGGCTGTGCTGGATTTGATGACTACCTGGAGCGCGTCGAGGGCGATGTCGGCGGCGAACGCCAGCGCTTTGTCAATGCACTGACCACCAACCTCACCGCGTTTTTTCGCGAGGCCCATCACTTCGAAGTGCTCCGCGAGGTGCTGGCGGGCTACGGCAGGCAGCGGCTGCGAATCTGGTGCAGCGCCGCCTCCACCGGCGAGGAACCCCAGTCGATCGCGATGACGGTCGTCGAGCACTACCGCTCGTGGACACCGCCGGTCGAGATCATTGCGACGGACATCGATACGCAGGTGCTGGACCAGTGCCGACAGGGCGTTTACCCGATCGAACGGATCGACGAGCTGTCGACAGCTCGCCGGCAGCAGTTCTTTCTCCGTGGCACCGGGCCGATGGCCGGCAAGGTCCGCGTGCGGCCGGAGCTGGCGCGGCTTACACGTTTCGAGCCGTTCAATCTGCTGGCGCCGGACTGGTCGAGATTCCGCGGTGTGGACGTCGTGTTCTGTCGCAACGTCATGATTTATTTCGACAAGCCGACGCAGACCCAGGTGCTGCAGCAGTTCCATCGCTGCCTGAATCCGGGCGGCTGGCTGTTCGTCGGCCACTCCGAGAGCCAGGCCCGTGAAGTGGATGGCTTTGCGTCGCAGGGCCACACCGTTTACCGCAGCCGTGCGGCCGAGGCGGCAGCATGAGCGCCGCTGCGATCTGTGCCGAGCCGCTGGACCGGCGCTTCGATCAATGGGCAACTGCAGCCGAGTCGGCGCCGATGCGCTACCACGACCGCGGGTTCGACACCCCCGCGATCAAGCTGCTGCCGGGCGAGCTTGTGGGGACGGATGACGACGCCATGCTGGTCACCATTCTCGGCTCCTGCGTCGCAGCCTGCCTATGGGACGATGTTGCACAGGTCGGGGGGATGAACCATTTCATGCTGCCTGGGGATGCCGGAGACGGCACGGGGTCAGGGCGCTATGGCGTGCATGCCATGGAGTTACTGATCAACCGCTTGATGGCGCTGGGCGCTGCGCGATCGCGGCTGCGCGCCAAGTTGTTTGGTGGTGCGGCGGTGATTCGATCAATGACACAGACCGAAGTTGGCGCCAGCAATATCGCCTTCGTGCAGCAGTATCTGCGCACCGAGGGCATTGCCGTGCTGGCCTCCGACGTGGGTGGGCCCTGGCCGCGACGCGTGCATTTCTTTTCGGGCAGCGGGCGCGCCTTCGTCAAGCGGCTGCCGGTGATCGAGGCGCGACGGATTGCCACCGACGAAGACCAACACCGTCGCCGCCTGCAAACCCATGTGCCGGATGCCGGCAGCGTCGAATTGTTCTGATGGCCACCCGCGTTCTGGTTGTTGATGATTCCGCGCTGGTCCGGCAGGTGCTCGGCGAATTGCTGGATCAGGCCGGCGACATCGAGGTGGTTGGCACCGCGCGCGATCCCTTCGACGCGCGCGAGAAAATCAAGGCGCTCAACCCGGACGTGTTGACGCTGGATGTCGAGATGCCGCGGATGGACGGGCTGACATTTCTCGACAATCTGATGCGGTTGCGGCCGATGCCGGTGCTCATGGTGTCGTCGCTGACCGCACGCGGCGCCGAAATCACCCTGCGCGCGCTGGAACTCGGCGCGATCGATTTCGTCACCAAACCGGAGATCGGCGTTGCCGACGGCCTGCGGGCCTATGCCGACCTGCTTTGCGACAAGGTTCGCGCGGTGGCGCAGTCTCGGCCCCGGCAGCGCCAGCAGGCGGCGCCGTTAGTAGAGGCTGCGGTGGCCCAGGCCTACCGGACGACGGACCAGCTGATCTGCATCGGCTCATCCACCGGTGGCACCGAGGCGCTGCGCTGCGTGCTGGAACGCATGCCCGCAGACGCGCCTGCCATTGTCATGGCGCAGCACATCCCGGTGGCCTTTAGCGCCTCGCTCGCCCAGCGGCTGGATGGCGTCTCCGCGATGCGTGTCTGCCAGGCCAGTGATGGACAACCCATCACCCCCGGACATGCCTATCTCGCGCCGGGCAACCAACATCTGCGCGTGGTGCGCAGCGGTGCCCGCCTGATCTGCCGTCTCAGTGATGATGATCCGGTGAGCGGACACAGGCCGAGTGTGGATGTGCTGTTCGACTCGGTGGCAAGGGCATGTGGGCGCAACGCGGTCGCCGTGATGCTGACCGGCATGGGCACCGATGGTGCGGCCGCGATGCAAACGCTGCATCGGGCCGGTGCACGTACTCTGGCGCAGGACGAGGCCAGCAGCGTGGTCTGGGGCATGCCCGGCGCCGCCGTGCGGCTCGGCGCCGTGGACCGCATCGTCTCGCTGGACGCGATGGCGCAAGCAGCCCTGGATGCCACCCGGCAGCAAGCCGTCGCCTGACGGTCGGCGCTGGCCGGGCGCCGGATCACGTGTCGCGCGTATCGGTGTTGTCCACCTATGGACCGACCAAATCGCACTCACTCCGCCTGGGCTTGCGCGAAAACCGGCTCCGTCTTGGTGGTGGGAATAGATCAGTGCTTCCTAAAGCTCCCGGCATTGCGGCCGATAGATCCAGCGTTCACGGAGTCTCGGAGACCACGCATGTCCACGCCCGATTTCAAGATCCTGCTCGCGCTGGCCGGTTTGACGGTCGCCCATGTCATCACCGCGCTGTCTGGCGCGCCGGCGATCTTGCTGTGGTCCACCACCGCCGGGCTGCTCGGAGCGCTGGCCTGGACCGGCTGGTCGATCTGGCAGCGCGTACATTCTGTGGAAACCCACGAGCAGACCCTGCGGCAGAACCAGACCCTGCTGGATGAACTCGGCGGCTCGGCGAAGAACGAGATGGGCGAGGTCCGTAACGAAATCCATCGCGTCAACGGTCTGGTGCGTGAGGCGGTGTCAGAACTGGGCAGCAGCTTCAGCGCCATCAGCCAGACCTCACGAACCCAGCAAGAGGCCGTGGGCAGCCTGCTGGCACAGACCTCGGACGATGCCGGTGTCAACGTGCGTGACTTCGCGGTGCGGGCGGGTTCGCTCATCGAGGAGCTGGTCACGCTGATGCACGAGGAGAGCCAGCGCAGCGCGTCGACGCTGGGCCAGATCGATCAGATGAACAAGCAGCTCGATGCGATCTTCGAACTGCTGGAGGATGTAAAATCCATCGCCGACCAAACCAATTTACTGGCGCTGAACGCGGCCATCGAGGCCGCACGCGCCGGCGACGCCGGGCGCGGTTTTGCCGTGGTGGCCGAGGAAGTGCGCAGCCTTTCCGAGCGGTCTACTTCCTTTAACGAACAGATTCGAGGGCTTGCGCATAACGCCCGTGATGCCATGTCGACCGTGCGCCAGACGGTACAGAACATGGCGACCCGCGACATGGAGGCGAGCAGCCAGGCCAAGTCGCAGGCCGCGCAACTGGTCACCCAGGTCGAATCCATCGATGCCAAGCTGTCCAGCGGCATCCACCGGGTTTCCGACTGCCGCGAGCAGATCGAGGCGGCGGTGCAGAAGGCGGTGCGATCGTTGCAATTCGAGGACATCGCGACCCAGGCGCTGGGCTCGGTCGGTGATCATCTGGATCGCCTGGAACACATCAGCCGCGAGGCGCTGGTGCTCACCGGCCTGCTGCCCACCAGCGCGGCCAATACCAGCGATGAGCGAGTGCGCGAACTCAAGCAGTTCAACCAGCGGATACAGCCGGCGCGCGAGCAGTGGAAGCAGACGCCGCATCACCCGGTGACGCAGGAATCGCTGGACGAAGGCAGCATCGAGTTGTTCTGACCTTGCCCGAACGAGCCGGATCGCGCCGGGGCCTGATGCGCCCTCGGTAGGTCATGGCATAGTGCCCACCCTCACGCCGTCGAGCCTGGATCATTGCCCGACTCCATCGAACAAGCATTGGAACAATTGCTGCGTGATCGCCAGAGCCTGGCGTCCACGCTGCATGACGACATTGCGCAATCGCTGACGCTGGCCGTGCTGTCGCTCAAGCGCATGGCGGCGGCCCCACCGCAACAGATGGCGCTCGCAGCGCTGGACGAGGCGGTCGGCCAGGTGCGCGGTGCCACCGTCGCGTTGCGACCAAGCCTGCTGGATCAGGCAGGGCTGTTGCCTGCGCTGCGGCTTTATTGCGAATCCGAATGGGGCCGCGTGTTGCAGACCGAAGGCGAGCTGGATACGTCGACATGGACCGACGCGCAGCGCGGGCGCTGGTACTGGGCCTGCCAACAGTTGCTATTGATCGGCGACACCGTGACGACCGTTGTCGCTGACACGTCGCCCTCCGGACCACGGCTGGGTTTTCTGCCGTGGAACTCGTCGCCAGACGCGGTGGGCTGGTTATCCGATCTCGGCCTCGTGGCCGCACAGGAAGGCGACCGACTCTGGGTGTCGGCAGGTCCGAACGGATAATCTCGTCGCGGCTCTGACGGCCGACTCCGCTCTTTCCCGCGCTACGTAGAGCCGGGTGGCTGCTTCTCGCGATTGAGGCGGCCCAGTTCGATAACGGTCGGCACGATGATCAACAATTCCCAGATCAGAATGACGGCAGCGACGCCAATCACGCTCAGCGCGGCGTCACGGCTGGCCAGCCACGGCAGCACGGCATGACCCCACAGCGCGTTCATGCCCAGCGTGAGCAATACGCAGCCGGGCGTGCCGATTACACCCGCCATGAGCATGCGTTTCCGCCATGAGAATGACCGGGTCAGCATATCCGCCTGACAGGCTAAAACGGTACAGTCACTCGATCAGGTCGTTCGACAAACCTCGGGGAGGCAGGATGCCGGATAGTCTATTTCGCGGGTTGGTGCTGGCTGTCGCCGTGCTTTTCGCTGGCATCTTCGCCGTGGTCGTCGTGCCGCCGCTGCTGGTTCAGCCCGATGTCATGGCCGCGGCGCTTGCCGGGTTCGTCAACCCGTTCGCGGCGGGATACGCCACCGATGCGATTCTGTGCTGGTTGTTGCTGGTCATCTGGGTGATTCACGAGCGCCGGACGCTGGGCGTTCGGCATGGCTGGATGTGTCTGGTCCTGGGTATTGTGCCCGGCGTAGCAACGGGGTTTGGGCTCTATCTGCTGATGCGCTCGGTGCAGATGCGCGATCGATCGCCGGCATGACCGGCCCTTCGATCGCGGCGCCGTCATGCGTGTCGACAACAACGATGCAGGGGATGTTTTCGTGAGTTTGCGATTAAAGATGCTGGTATTGGCCGCTCTCCCGGTTTTGCTCGCCGCGGTGGGTGTCGGCTTGGCCCTGTCGCCGATGCGGGTGGCGCAACAGGTGGCCGGCACCGTGGTGGTCTACGGTGAAGGCATTGGCTATGTCCGCGATATCGGCCATGCGTTGGTTCAGCGGCGTGACGCCCAGTTGATGGCTGACGCCAGCGGCGAATCGGTCAGCCCGTTGTTCGATCAGCGTTTGCAGGAACGACTGGAGGCCTTCGAAACCTGGCTGAGCCAGCAGGACGGCCTCGGCACCATGCAGACCGATTTCGGCGCGTACCACGCGACCGTGGCGGCGCTGGCTCGCTCGGCTCTGGCAACGGGCGACACCGGAGGTGCGCGATCGGTCATCGCACGCTTCGAGCCGTCGATTCACCAGACCGCACGCCTGATGGACCGAGCGGCGGTCGTCATTGAGGACCCGCAGGCCTCCGCGCAGTCCAGGGAGATGGCGGTGTTGTACCGGTTGCGATCCAGCGCGAATCTGGTCGCGGCATTGCTTGAGTGTGCGGACGCCCGCGAGGCCGTGACACCGGATATCGCAATTGCATTGAACGTGGCCGCCAACGCCATGGTCGAGCGCGCGGGTTTGTACAACCTGCTACTCACGGATGCGCCAGGGAACCTGCAGGTGCACCCGACCTTGGACGCCATCAACGACCTCGGCTGGCAGACGATGATCGACGATGCCCAGGCGCAACAGGAAGTGCGCGAGCTCACCGCCGAGCTATTGAACGCGCTGGGTTACGGCGGCTTTATCCATGCCTTTAAGAACTACGTGCTGCGCGGCGCCGATCGCTACCGGGAGACGATCGAGAACCGGGTCGAGCGCGCACACGCCGTGCTGGACCGCATGGATGACCAGGCGCGGTTGGCAGGGCTGGCCGCCGAGACGGTCAGTGATGTGCGCCGAACCGTGGATGCTTACTACGCGCAGCTTGATGATGTCCGGCAGGCACATGCTCGAGGCGCGCTGCCGTCGGAGATCGACGCCCTAGTGCGGGTCGATGATGCGCCGGCCCTCAACGCGATCGCCAGGCTGACTCGTTGGGAGGCCCCGCTCGCGCCCGATGCACGTGTTCGGCTTCGCGAGCGAATGGGCACAGGGTTCGATTCGGTTGGCGCGGCACTGAGCCAGGCCATGGTGCAGCGCGCCGACACGCTTTATTACAGCGCGGACCGGGCGTTCCGAATTACGTTGATCGTCGGTGGTTTGGTTGCACTGCTGGTGATCGCCATCGGCGTATCGACATTCCGTCGTCTAAGCGGTGGCCTGCAGAATTTCACTGCCGATCTCAAGCATGTCACCACCACCGGTGCGCTCGATCTGCTCAGTGATGGGCGTGAGGTTCGCTCGGACGAGATCGGTCAACTCGAAATCATGGTGCGCCGCTATAACCAGCGCATCGCGGAGCTCGCCGACTCGGCACGGGCGCTTGCCGAGGGTGACACGTCGACACTGCCGGAGCCTCTGGGGCCGGATGATGTGCTTGCGCATGCCCTGGTATCGCTCGGCCACTCGGCGCAGGCGATGGAACGGCAGGCGCAGAAGATTGCCGACGGCGACTACCATGCCGCGGTCGCGGTGCGCAGTGAGCGCGACACGCTCTCGCTGGCGCTCAATGCCATGGCCGAGGCGCTGTCCGGTTACCGCGTCGCCGTGGATGCATCTGCCTGGCGGGCAGGCGGTCAGCTTGAAGTGTTGCGCGCCATGCGTCGGCCTCGCTCGGCCACCGAGCTGTCGGCCTCCGTCGTGGACACGTTGTTGCGCTTTCTGGAGGCGGATGTCGGCGCGTTTTACGTGGTGGTGGAGGACGGCTTGCGACTGGAGGCACAGTCCGGTCTGCCCGACGGCATCGACTGGCCCACACGCTTTGATCCCGACCAGGGCCAGCTGGGGCGTGCCTTGAGCGAAACGCAAACGCGCGTGCTGACCGAGCTGCCCGCAGATTATCTGCCGGTTGTGTCCGGGCTTGGCCGCACCGCGACTACCACCGTGACCCTGACGCCTCTGCGTGGGCAGGGCCGGGTGGTCGGATTGCTGGAACTGGCATGGCGGCGCTCGCCGCCCGCCGATGTTGCCCTGCTGCTCGACAGCGTAGGCGAGTCGATCGCGCTCGCCATGGACGCGATCCAGGGCAAGGTCCGCACGGAGCAATTGCTGGAAGAAACACGGGCGATGGCGACCAAGCTGGAAGAACAGCAGGAAGAGCTGCGCGTCTCCAATGAAGAGCTGGAGGAGCAGACCCAGGCGCTACGGCAATCCGAGGAAGAGCTGAAGCAACAGCGTGAGGAACTGCGCACCAGCAACGAGGAACTCGAAGAGAAGAGCGAGGTGCTGTCGGCCGAGCGCGCCAAGCTGGAGGAGACCGCGGAGAGCCTGCAGCGCGCGACGCAGTACAAATCCGAGTTTCTGGCCAACATGTCGCATGAGTTGCGCACGCCGCTCAACAGCATGCTCATCCTGTCCAAGCAGCTGGCGGACAACGAGGACGGCAACCTCAGCGACGATCAGTCGCAGTCTGCGCGTGTGGTCTACGAAAGCGGGCGCGATCTGCTAACGCTGATTAATGAAATTCTGGATTTGTCCAAGGTGGAAGCCGGGCAGCTCGCGGTGCATCCGGAGACCTTTCCGTTGTCGGGAATGCTGGGGACGCTGGAGCGACAGTTTCAGCCGATGGCAAAGGCGAAGGGAGTCGAATTCCGGATCGAGCGCGACCGTGAGCTACCGGCGCAGCTGCACACCGATACGCAGCGCCTTCAGCAGATCATTCGCAACCTGATTTCCAATGCGATCAAGTTCACCAGCACCGGTTCGGTGACGCTGAAAGTCGGCAGGCCCGATGCCACGATGCCGCAGCCGAAGGGTCCCGATGGCCCGTGGCCGGTGGAGCAACTGGTCGCCTTTTCGGTGATCGATACCGGTATCGGCATCGATCCGAGCAAGCTCGAGGACATCTTCAACCCCTTCGTACAGGCCGACGGCTCGACCAGCCGGCAATACGGCGGAACGGGCCTGGGTTTGAGCATCAGCCGGGAGATGTCGTCGCTACTCGGTGGTGTCATTCATGCCACGAGTCAGCCTGGTGTTGGCAGTACCTTCACCACGATTGTTCCGCAGGCCTTCAACGGTGACGCGCCGGATCTTTCGGCGCCGATGCCGCAGCCTGTGGTCAGGCCTGTCGTGCCTCCGGCGCCGCAAGACACCGCTGCGGCATCGGTCGCGCCGCAGGTGCCGGATGACCGGGCCGATGTCACCAGCCCCGGCGACAGCGTGCTGGTCATTGAGGACGATGTGAGTTTTGCCGCCATCGTGCGCGACCAGATTCGTGATCGCGGCCGCAAGGCATTGGTCGCAACCGATGGACGCAATGGCCTTGCGCTGGCAACCCAGTATCGACCCCAGGGCATTATTCTCGATCTGCATCTGCCGGACATGGGTGGGCAGGAAGTCCTCGCCGCGCTCAAGCAAAGTCTGGAGACCCGCCATATTCCGGTGCACATCGTCTCCTCGGCCGACAAGTCGGTGCAGTCGCTGCGCATGGGCGCCGTCGGCTTTCTTGCCAAGCCGGTTTCACTGGAAGACCTTGCCGAGGCCTTGGGCCGGGTCGAATCCGCCCATGACGAGCGCCGCCGCGTGCTGGTGCTGGAGGATGATCCCAAGGCGCAAACCGCGATTCGCACACTGTTGGAGAACGATCAGACGCAGATCGAGGTCGAGGGCAGCGGTGAACGAGGGCTGGCGCTGGTGGCCGCAGAACACTTCGATTGCATTGTGCTTGACCTCAAGCTGGACGATATCGACGGCATGGAGTTCCTGCAGCGATTGCGCGCAACCGAGGCCGAGGCGCATCCGCCGGTGGTCATTTACACCGGCCGTGACCTGACCCGCGAGGAGCATCGGGAGCTGTCGGCGCTGGCGGAAAGCGTCGTGGTGAAAGGGGCGGAATCGCCGGAGCGCCTGCTCGATGAGGTCACGTTGTTCGTCCACGCGCTGAACGAGAAGTTGCCGGATCAACAGCGCCAGATATTACAGCGGCTGCATGATGGCCCCGGCGTGTTTGACGGCAAGCGGGTGCTGGTGGTCGACGATGATCTTCGCAACACCTTTGCCCTGTCGGGATCGCTGAAGAAGAAGGGGTTCGAAATCCACATCGCCGACAACGGTCAGATGGCGTTGGACAAGCTGGCGGAGCTGGGGTCGGTGGACCTTGTGCTGATGGACATCATGATGCCGGTCATGGATGGCTACGAGGCGATGGGCAAGATGCGTGCGGATGAACGTTTTGCAAATATTCCCGTCATCGCGCTGACCGCCAAGGCCATGGCGGAGGATCGCCGCAAGTGCATCGAAGCCGGCGCCAACGACTACTTGACCAAGCCCATCGACATGGATCGGCTGCTCGCCATGATCCGAGTCTGGCTGGGTCGGGCCGCGTGATCGATCCCGACGTTCTCAAAATTGAGACCGATCTGGTCGTCACCGCGCTGCACCAGCGCTACGGCCTGGACTTTCGCCAGTACTCCCGTGCTTCGCTGGAGCGCCGGCTGCAGGGCCTGGTGGAAAAGCTGGCGCTGGACCATGTCACCGACCTGATTCCCCGGCTGCTGCACGAACCGGGTTTCGTTGATCGCATGGTCAATGGGATCGCCGTTAACGTGACGGAACCTTTCCGCGATCCCGAATGCTTTGCCGCGATCCGAGAGCATGTATTTCCGGTGCTTCGAACCTATCCGTATTTCAAGATATGGCATGCCGGTTGTGCGTCGGGAGAGGAGGTGTACTCCATGGCGATCATGCTTCGCGAAGCCGGCCTGCTGGATCGCGCACAGATTTACGCGACCGACATCAACACCGATGCGCTGGCCCGCGCCCGCGACGGCATCTACACCAGCGAGGCGATCGCCCGCGGCGAGAAAAACTATCTGGCAGCGGGCGGGACAGGCCAGCTGGCGGACTACGTGCTCCAACAGTACGGCTCGGCGCGGTTCGCGAACTCGCTGCGCGACAACATGGTGTTTTCGCAGCACAACGTGGTGTCCGACGAGGTCTTCGGCGAGATGGTGCTGGTGCTTTGCCGCAACGTGCTGATTTATTTCGAGCGCGATCTGCAGAATCGCGTGGTGGATTTGTTTCATCGCAGCCTGGCCCACCGAGGGTTCGTCGCGTTGGGCGCGAAGGAAAGCATGACGCACCTGGCCAGCGGGTCTGACTTCGAGTGTCTGGACCGCCACGCGCGGCTCTACCGTGCAGTTTGACGCCATCGTCATCGGTGGCTCCCACGGCAGCTTCGACGTGCTGATGAACCTGTTCGCGAGTCTCCCGCGGTCGGACATGCCACCGATTTTCGTGGTTATCCACATCCCCAGAGACAGCACGCAGGATTTCGTCACGCACTTCAACACGCGTTGCGGTTGCCGGATGGTCGAGATCGAGGACAAGCAAGTGCCCGAGGGTGATCGCGTCTACCTGGCTCCGGGCGGTTATCATGCGCTCCTCGAACGAGACCGCCGGCTGAGCTTGTCGTCCGATGAGCCGGTGAATCACGCTCAGCCATCCATTGATGTGCTGTTCGAATCAGCCGCCGTAGCCTACGGCAACCGTTTGCTGGCGGTGTTGCTCACCGGAGCCAGCAGCGATGGCGCAGCCGGCATGGCGCGCATCGATGCGTTGGGAGGAACCACCATCGTTCAGGATCCGACAACAGCGCGATCGCCCGTCATGCCGAAAGCCGCGCTCGCGCTGATCCGGCCAGACCATCTGGTGGCGCCCGACGTATTGGCCGATACGATCCGAGACTTGGTAAGCGGCGCACAGCCGCGGGGAATGATGCATGGGGATGGATAGCCGGGCGGTTGACGCCAACCGACCAAAAGTTTTGCTGGTGGATGACGTACCGGCCAATTTGCTCGCCTACAAGGCCATCCTCGGGAGGATGGGGCTGGAGTTGCATGAGGCTGCATCGGGCCATGAAGCGCTGGCGCTGGTGTTGCGCCACGAATTCGCAGCCATTCTGATGGATGTGCAAATGCCGGAACTCGATGGTTACGAGACGGCCGCGTTGATCCGCGAGCATGCCAGCGACACGCCCGTTCCGGTGATTTTCATCACCGCGGGTGATCGCAGCGAAGCGCGCGAGTTTCGCGGCTACGACAGCGGTGCCATCGACTACCTGTTCAAGCCCGTCAACGACAAGCTGTTGATCTCCAAGGTTCGTGTGCTGACTGAACTGTGGACGCACCGCCGCAAATTGGCCGAGGCCAGTGATGCGTTACGGCGCGTCAATGGCCAACTCAGCGGCCTGTTGCGCGGCGCCGCCGAGGGTATCGTCGGCCTGAACGCGCAGGGCACCATCGAGTTCAGCAACCCGGCAGCAGCGCGCCTGCTCGGTGTCGAAACCGCGGCGTTGCACGGCCGGTCGGTGACCGATTTGTTGAGTGACGTGCTGCGGGACCGGGTCGGGGCCGATTTCGTCAGCGGCGCGATGCGCCGGGCTGCACGGGAAGACGGCATCTACCGCAATACGCAGACCGAATTCAGCGTGGACGAAGCACCTGCTGTGCCGGTGGCATTCAGCTTGTCCGCCATCGAGGCCAGCCAGCAGCAGGACCCCGGTTTCGTGCTCGTATTCAACGACATCAGCGATCAGCTCAGCGCGCAGGAAGCCTTGCGTCGTAGCGCCGAGCACGATGAGCTCACCGGGCTGCCGAATCGCCGAATCTTCCAGCGCCACCTGGCGCAGTGCGCGGAGGGCGGCGACGACCAGCCGTTCGGGCTGCTCTATATCGATCTCAACGGCTTCAAGCCGATCAACGATCAGTTCGGCCACGATGCCGGCGATGCCTTGCTCAAGACCCTGAGCTGGCGCATGGCACGGCTGCTGCGGGGTGGTGATTCGGTCGCACGCTTGGGCGGCGATGAGTTTGGAGTCGTGTTGGCCAGTTGTGCGACCGCGGAGCAGGCGTGTCAGATCGCCAGCCGGTTGCTGGACACGATCAAGGCGTCGGTCGTGATCGATGGCTTGGAGCTGTCCTGTGGGGCCAGCATCGGCGTGGCGATGTTCCCCGAGCACGCCGCGACCGTAGACGATCTGGTCAAGGCCGCAGACGCCGCGATGTATCAGGCCAAACGCGGCAGCGAGGGGCCTATCCAGACGGCCTGATCATCCACGCGGACGCTCGGACTTGCGCACTGACGGACTACTGTATATAAATACAGTTATCGGTTGCTGGCAGGTCAGGGAGAGTGATGATGCGTGGGATTCGGCGAAACATTGGGATCATGGGCGCGACCGCGTTGCTGTTGACGTCGGCCACGCAGCTCGCGGCGCATTGGGGTGGTGACGAACAGGATGCCGCGCTTCGCGACTACCGCGCCGCAGTGGACGCAGCCGAGCCTTACGTGCAGGGGGCGATGAGCCGCCCCGATGTCGCTTTGGCTTACGTGGCACCTCAGTTTGATGGCCAGATTCCGGCACGTTTGTCCGACACCGATAAGCTGCGGTTGGCTTGCCGATTGGTCGAGGCAGGCGACCAGCGCTATCACCGCTATCTGGAACTGGTGCAGTTGCGGGTGAGGATGCAGGCCCAGTCACGCCCGCTACCCGAACGCATGTCGGCTGAGCTGACGGAGCTACGGCAGCCGCCGATGCAGCCTCGTCACCTGGTTCGAAGCCGCGCCCTGCTGGATGCCTGTGATCGTCGGGCCGATGCCGAACTGCTCGCCGCGCGATCCACCGTGCGCCTGGCAGATCGCGCCTCCTGAGGCTCACGGATGGTCGAGAACCGCAGTCGCGGTTCGGTGTAGACAGCCAGGGGCGGGTCCAGGCGGGTAGGTGCGTCGGTTTTCATCCAGGGTTAGGCTCTGACGCGAGTAGGAGACCGCCTCAGCGGGAGGCGGGACACTCAGGGAGGAGATACCCATGACTGCACTAACGGCCTTGGCCTATTTCGCCGGCATTACGCTGGTTCTGCCATTGATCTACGCGGGCTATCGCGTGCCGCTGTTGATGACTGGCAAAAAACCTGCGGACCACTGGACGCGCGGGCGTCCGGAGGATGATCCAGGATTGATCATCCGGCTCAAGCACGCGCACATGAACTGCGTTGAGAACATCGGCCCATTTGCGGTCGTCGTGCTGATTGCGGTGTTGACGGACAAGACGCTGGTGACGAACGCGGTTGCCCAGTTTGTTGTTTACGCGCGCTTGGTGCAGATTGCGGCCCATTCGATCGGCACCTCATTTGCGCTCGTCTCGGTGCGAGCGACGATGTACATCATCCAGGTGTTTCTGATGCTCTACATGCTCTGGAGCTTGTTCTAGCCGGGCGTAGCACCAAACCGCCGGCAACTGTCGCTACAGCACTGGCGCAGGTCGGCTTCCAGAAAGACACGGATCGTGGCGGGGCCAGGTCCTGCCCCGGTTCTGTGTTGGATGGATGTGTTGGTCGTCTCCGCCATCGCTCGGCTATGGCGGAGGCTCTCAGACCGCAGGCGACAACCCAGCTCCGGTGCCGGCGTTCTTGATCCGCTTGGACACCCCGCTATGGCTTTGCTGCCGAGCGACCCTCTACAGCCTGTTTTCAGGCGCAATCCGACTCCAACATGCCGGCCTTGGCGATGTGAGTAGATTAAATTGCGGCTTCCGCCCGGATCTGCTCGGCGCGCTTGTAGATCGCGTGTTCCGTGCCGAATTGCTGCTCGAGTTCAGTGATCGCTGCACGGATCAGTTCGGAGCCTTGTTCGGTCTCACCTTGCGCCACCAGCGCGCGACCCAGTTCGCAGCGGAGCAGATGCACGCGGTAGTGGTGCTCGCCATGCAGCGACTCGCGAATTTGCAGGGCCTTTCGGAATCGCTCGGCCGCGTCCGCATCGCCGCGATAAAGTGCCAACCGGGCCCGGTAAGCGAATGCCTGCGCCAGATGCGGACGGCCGGGTTCGCCGGTTTGCTGCAAGGTTTCAATGCTGCCGTCCAGCGTTCGTTCGGCCAGTTCAAAGTCTCCGCGTACCGCCATCGCATGGCCGCGCAGCACCCGGCAATCGCTGCTGTAGATGTCGTTCTGCGCCCCTGGGTTCACCTCCAGCAAGGTGCGTTCGAGCTGCGCCACGGCGTCGTCGTGCTGTCCCGATTGCAGTAATACCAGGCCGCGCTGACAGCCGAGTGCCGTTGTGAGCTTGTCTCCGACTTCGCCGTACTGACGGGCCATCGGGAGCGCTTGATCCACTGTCGCGAGTGCATCGGCCAACGCACCGTTGTCCATTTCCACCATCGACAGATTCAGCAATTGACGGGCGACGGCCGCCGATGGGCCGTAAAGCGACTGTCGCAGCTCGGTTCCGCGACGCATTCGGCTCGCTGCCGTGACCAGATCGCCGCGTTTGCGTGCAATGGCGCCCCAGTTGCTGAGGGTGTTCAAGGCATTGACGGATTCCGTTTGACCCAGCGCCTCCCAGACTTCCCAGGTCTGCTTGCTGACGGCCTGCGCCGCCTCCATGTCGTTGTTGTAGAAGTGCGCGACCACGAGGTTGCTCAGCACGATGGCGGTCTCCTCGTGATTGCGGCCCCAATGCCGGTCCGCGCGTCGCAGCGCATCTTCCAGCACCGCTGCGGCCTGTGCCGGCTCGTTGTTGAGGCGGTGCAGCCGGGACCGCATGGACGCGGCATGGATGAGTTCGACCTCGTGGGCTTTTGGCATTGATTGCCAATAGGCATAAGCGTCGTTGAACAGCGCCGTCGCTGATTGTGCATCGCCGGTTTCGAAGCGGATCTGCGCCAGATCGAATTGGCTGAGGGCGCGGATGTCGGCGGGCACGGCGGACGAGGCGTTCGTGGCGACTCGCTCGAGAATCGGCTCCGCACGCTTCCAGTCGTCCATGGCGTAGAACACCGAGCCGATCATGCGCAGGGCAGCCGCCTGACTGGCCGGATCGTCCGCCAGCTCTTCATCCAGCTGCACCAGCGCGTTGTCGAGCAGGCCGACGGCGGTGAGCGGTTCGCCGGTTTCATTCCGGCTGCCCGCCGAACCCAGCAGGCGCGCCATGGCGTCGCGCATGCTCGCCACGCGGGCGGCGTCGCGTAACGCGATATCGCGTTGAACCGCTGCCTGCTGTGCGTAGATGGTCGTCGCGGTCAGGGCGGTGATCAGCAATGCGACAAAAGCAGCCGAGGCGGCAACAGCCAAGCGGTTACGTCGGACAAATCGACCGACCACGTACCGTCTGGCTCCGCGACGTGCGGTCACCGGCCGCAGTGCGAGCATGGCTTCGATGTCTTCGCGCAATGCCAGGACACTGGGATATCGAGCGTCCGGTTCCTTGCGCAATGCCATGGTGCAGATGGCATCGAGGTCCGCGGCGATCGACGGATCGCGCAACAGAGTGTTGTCCACACGGCTGGGAGGCGCCGGGATCGCCGTGAGTACGCGGTTGATCGCGGTCGGCAATGCCAGCCCATCCAACTCCTGCGGAGGCCGACCGGCGATCAGCGTGTACAGCACCGCGCCGAGGCCATGTACGTCGGTGGCGGTCGTGATCTGACCACCGGCCAGTTGTTCTGGGGCTGCATAGTTCGGGGTGTACAGCGCCTGGGTGAGCTGCCCGTTCAGACCGCCGGACTCATCGATCAGGGATGCGATGCCGAAATCCAGTAGTTTCGGGGTGCCATCGTCGCGAACGAGGATGTTGGCTGGCTTGATGTCGCGGTGAATCACCAGATGCTGGTGGGCGTAGATCACCGCGTCGCAGACCGCCAGGAAGAGCTTCAGCCGGTGTTGCAGCGAGAGCTGGTTCTGTGTGCAGTAGTCGAGCAGGGGCAGCCCGTCGACGTACTCCATGGCCATGTAGGGATGGTCGAGTTCGTCCACGCCCCCATCGAGCAGGCGGGCGATATTCGGATGATCGAGATCTGCGAGGATTTGTCGCTCGCGCTGAAATCGGGTCATCCGGTCCGCATCGCGGGTCGGTAGGCGCTTCACCGCGGCCTGTTGCTTGTACTGTTCATCGGACCGGTTGGCGAGGTAGACCTCACCCATTCCGCCACGGCCCAGCGGGCATTCGATGCACCAGATGCCGATGGAGTCGCCGCGGCCCAGCGAGTACTCGATGTCTGCCGGTGACGGGTTCGAGGTGATCGGCCCTGACGCGGGCGACTCGAGAAAGTCTCCGGCGTTGCGGTCGGCCTCGATCAGGCGTTCCACCGCGCTACGCAGCGCCGGGTGGTCTGCGCACAAGCTATCCAGCAGATCACCACGGCGTGATGGCGGTGCATCCATCACACGGTCGAAAACCCGTTCGATCTCACCCCAAGTGGCGTCTTTCATCCCCACGCGCTCGCTGTTGAGCTCAGCCCCTCCCCATGATCCACTGTCGCCCGGTTTTGCTCAAGAAATATGCCATGCCCAATGTCCAGGATCTGACTCACGCGGTCATCAACCAGCCCCCTGAATTCATCCACACGAATCTGTACGACGGCGATCAGGCGCTGCGACATTGGGTGGACAGCCTGGGTGGCAGCTGGGGTGCGGAGCGTCTCAGCACCTATGGTCAGCTGGCCGGCGGACGGCTGATGGAACTGGGATTCCAGGCCAACGCGCAGCGCCCCCAGCTGCGTTCGCATGACCGCTTCGGGCACCGGATGGATCAGGTCGAGTTTCATCCGGCGTACCACGAGTTGATGGCCACGGCGATCGCTCACGGCATCCCGTCGCTGCCCTGGGCGCAGCCCGGCGACGGCGCGCAGGTGGTCCGCGCGGCATTGATGTACCTGCATAACCAGGTTGAGGCAGGCACTTGTTGCCCGCTGACGATGACATTCGCGTCGGTGCCCGCATTGAGCAAGCAGCCCGACGTGGCGGAGCAGTGGCTGCCCAAGATTCTGTCCAAAGAGTACGACAGTCGGTTTCTGCCGATAGCGGAGAAAACGGGCGCGACGATTGGCATGGGCATGACCGAGAAGCAGGGCGGATCGGATGTGCGCACCAACACGACCCGGGCCACCGCCATGGGGCCGGAGGGAGCGGGGCAGCCCTACGCGCTCGTCGGGCACAAGTGGTTCTTTTCCGCGCCGATGTGCGACGCCTTTCTGGTACTCGCGCAGACCGAGCGTGGCGTCAGCTGTTTTCTGGTGCCGCGGTTCCGCCCGGACGGCAGTCAGAACGCCATTCGAATTCAGCGCCTGAAGGACAAGCTTGGTGACCACGCCAATGCCTCCGGCGAAGTGGAGTTTTACGACGCCTGGGGCGTGATGGTAGGGGGCGAGGGCCGCGGCGTGCCGACGATCCTCGAAATGGTGATGCACACGCGGCTGGATTGCATGATCGGTTCATCGGGCCTGATGCGGCAGGCGCTGTCGCAAGCGGTGCACCACGCCAGCCATCGTCAGGCCTTCGGCAAGTTGTTGTGCGAGCAGCCACTGATGCAGAACGTGTTGGCCGACCTTGCGTTGGAATCAGAGGCTGCCATCGCCATGACCCTGCGCCTGGCCAGCGCACTGGATGCCGCCGCGCAGGGCGATGAGGAAGAGGCCGCATTGGCTCGTGTGATGACCGCCGTGGGCAAGTACTGGATTTGCAAGCGGACACCGATGATGGTGAACGAAGCGCAGGAATGCCTGGGCGGCGCCGGTTACGTGGAGGAATCCATCCTGCCGCGGCTTTACCGCCAGGCGCCGCTGAATTCGATCTGGGAAGGCTCCGGCAACATCCAATGCCTGGATGTGCTGCGTGCGCTCGCGCGTGAGGCCGGAGCATTGCCCGCCATCACCCGCGAGCTGGGGATTGGTGCTGCGGAAAGCCCGGTGCTGGCGGAGCGGGTGGAGGCCCTGGGCGCCGCGCTAAAAGATACGCAGGGCATGGAAGTGCGGGCGCGGAGCCTGGTCGAGGAGCTGGCCGTCTGTTTGCAGGCGAGCCTGTTGGTGCGCTCCGCCCCGCAGTTCGTGGCGGATGCGTTTCTCGCCGGTCGGTTCGGCACCGGCCGCGTGTTCGGCACGCTGCCCACAGGCCTGAACCTGGAGGCGCTGATCGACCGAGCCCGCGTGCCGCTTTGAAGGCGGCGTGAATAGATCAGCGTTTCCCTAGAGCAACTCTCCGCGCCGCAGCGCCTGAACCAGCTGCCGGCCCGGGTGCAAAGCGGCCCAGGTCGTCGCATCAACCGGTAGCGGCGCACCAGCGAGCGCCGCTGCGATCACCTCGCCACAGAGCAAAGCCGCGGTGGCACCGCGGCTGCCATGCCCGCGATGCAGCCACTGGCCGGGTTCGTATCGCGCCGCGGGGAATGTTTGATGTGGCCGGCCATGGCGCAGATCTGCGTACTGCTCCGCCCACCATGCCCGGTCGGGCACCGGGCCGACCTGCGGCATGCGGTCGGTGGTCCCGGCGCGAATGGCGGCGGCGTGTGCGGCCGGTGCCGGTTCGCGATCAAACGCGCCGGGCAGGTGATTGGACCATTCCGTGAGATAGCCTTCGGCCTCTTCGGGGCTCGGCTGCGATGCCTCGCTGCCGCGAACATGGCTCGCGCCGACGACCAACTCACCGGATTGAGGAATGCAGAGGCCGCCGCCGGCCATGGCCGGCTGATTCGTGCTGGCATGCGCGCACCGCACTGAGGACATCTGCCCTCTGGACAGGCTGACAGGGTGAGCGGCATCCCAGGGCGAAGCAGCCGCGCCGGTTGCAAGAACACATGGCTCGGCGCCGGCAGTATCCGCCGGCAACCAGCGCCGCGAGATGCGCTCAATGGCCAGGTGGTCCAGCCAAGACTGCGTCCAGACTTTCGGCGCCAGCCAGCCGGCATCGGGTATCCATTGACCACCTGTGTCCAGCTTGCGGCCCACACGCTGCGACAAGTCGTGTGCATCGATTGCGCCTGATCGGATCCGACCTTGGACATCCAGCACCGCGACACCGGTCGGATGCCAGCCGGCTGCTCCCGTGAGGCGATGCGTGGCATGGGCAAAGGCAGTGTCGTAGAAGTGCCCGCGCAGGTTCGAGGCGCGGTCGGGGTAGGGGCGCAGGATCAGGCCCGCAAGCTGGGAGGGCGCAGCCCGGGCGGGTGCGGGATCGTCGTACACGGTAACCCTGAAGCCACGCTCGGCCAGCGCACGGGCCGTCGCGGCCCCGGCCAGACCGCCACCGACGATCGATACCGCGCTGGATGACGTGGCGGTCGGACGCCGGAACCACGCTGGCCAAGCCGGTTCGGGGGCGCGCACGGCGGCGGGCCGATGTCCGCACAGCATTTCGCGCTTGCGACCAAAGCCAGGCGCCTTGGTCACGACAAAGCCGGCAGACTCCAGATTGCGGCGCACCCAACCCGCGGCCGTGTAGGTGGCGAAGGTGCCGCCTGGCCGCGTAATGCCAGCCATGGCGTGGCAGACCGCATCCGACCACATCGCCGGGTTGCGGGACGGCGCAAAGCCATCCAGATACCAGGCATCGACCGAGGCATCGAGCGCATCCAGCATGGGCTGCACCTCGCCCACCAGCAGCAGTAACCGGATGCGTCCGCCCGCGAGCACCCGCAGGTTGAAGCCCGGCTGGAGCTGCTCACAGGCCCCGGCCAGCGTGCGCATCCAATGGTCGAGTCCGGGCCACTGCGACGCCGTACGCAGCATGTCGGCCGGGCTGAGCGGAAACCCTTCGACACTGACGTAATCCAGCGTGGCGTCGCCTGGGGCGTGGCGCATCCAGGTATCGAAGGTGAGACAGGCATTGAGGCCGGTGCCGAAGCCGAGTTCCGCCACGGTGAATCGCCGGCTCGTCGCCCATCGATCAGGTAGCTGGTTGTGTTGCAGGAACACATGCGCGGACTCGGCCACCCCGGCGGCATCGAAGTAACGGTCTTGAAAGCGGGGGCTGAACGGCAAACCGTTACTCCAGTCGGTCGGTTCACCCTCGAACGCATCATCGGACATCTGCGGATTGTCGCGCACCTGCATCGGCTCCATTAATTAGGTAGACTTACGATTAACGCGAGCGGCCTGGCGGACCGCGTGAGTTCGTCCATCGGCAAGCCGATATCAGCCGCATCGACGCCGTTGCTCAAGCCGCAGGATGGTTCCCTCCCAGTATCCGCCACCGGAGCCGAAGACTTTCGCGGCAGGTCTCACCCGGCTATTTCCGCGGTCCGGCACCAGCAACCCGGTCGCCACCGCTGGCAACACTGAGGATGCACCTTGACCTTGAATCAACCCGGCCTCGCGAGATCTGCCATGGGCCTGCGGGAGTTCGTCTGCTTCGTGGCGGCCTGCATGGCGATCAATGCGCTGGCAATCGACATCGTGCTGGCTGCGCTACCTCAGATCAGCGATGAGCTGGGCGCCGCTGACACGAATGATCGCCAGGCGGTCATTTCGTTTTATCTGTTCGGCCTCGGGGCATCGCAGTTCCTCTACGGCCCGCTCAGCGACAGCTTCGGCCGCAAGCCTGTGCTGACCTTTGGCCTACTGCTGTTTGCAGCCGCCAGCTTGTTCTCTGCGGCATCGACGACATTCGAAATGATGATCCTGTCGCGGTTCATACAGGGTTTTGGCGCCGGAGCGCCGCGCGTAGTGGCAATGGCGCTGGTCCGCGATCGCTTCGTTGGCGTTGAGATGGGGCGGGTGATGTCCATGGCGATGATGGTGTTCATGATCGTCCCCATCCTCGCGCCCTCAATCGGCCAGGGCATTCTGCTGATCGCGCCCTGGCGCTGGATGTTTCTTACCCTGTTGCTGGCGGGCGTCGGAATCGCGTTGTGGGGCATGTTCCGCGTTGAGGAAACACTCACGGACGAGAATCGCCGATCACTGACACTCGCCAATCTGGGCTCGGGTTTTGCCGCCGCAATTCGGCATCCGGTGACGCGCGGCTACACGCTTGCCCTGGGTCTGGTCTTCGGCGTACTGGTGGCGTTCATCAGCTTGGCCCAGCAGATCTTTCAGGATCGCTACGGCATCGGCGCCGGCTTCACCATGCTGTTTGCTTGCATCGCGATGTTTCTGACGGCGTCGTCGTTCACCAACTCCCGGCTGCTGCGCCGGTTTGGCCTGGTGCGCATGACATGGAGCGCACTGGTTGGTCTGATCGCCATCAGCGCGGTCTGGTCGGTGGTCGCCGTCTTCGATCAGGTGCCGCTGGCGCTTTACATGCTGCTCCAGGGCTCCTGCCTGTTCTGCTTCGGTTTTCTGGGCGCGAACCTCAATGCCCTGGCCATGGAGCCCATGGGGCGTAACGCCGGCAGCGCTGCCGCACTCATCGGGAGTTTCACCACGATCATGGGCACGGGAATCGGATATCTGATTGCCCAGCAGTTCGATGGCACGCTGGTGCCGCTGGCGGTCGGCTATCTCGGCATGGCGAGCAGTGCACTGCTAGTGGTTGTCCTGACCAACCGCATCGCTGTCAAACTGGGGCAGCCCCTTGCGGCCAGTTCCCGGCCCGCTCCATAGCGCGAGATCGAGATGCCAAGCTCAACGATTGACCGTTTGACCACCGCATCGCTGCCACGCAGCGTGTGGGCTTGGCGCCCGATGGCTGCAGTGCTTGCGATCATGCTGCTCAGCGCCTGCTCCGACGACTCAAGACCACCGCTGCCGGTCGAAGGCCGATTCTCCGTGGTTGAAAATCTGGACTACGCGGATTACGACGGTCGGATCTTGCGCCTGGATCTCTACATCCCGGACGAGCCGGTTTCACAGCCCGTCCCTGTCGTAATCGCCGTGCGCGGCGGCGGATTCCGGCGGGGCGACAAAGAAGCCTTCGCGCCTATTGCCGGTGCAATGGCGGACCGTGGTATCGCGGCGGCCAGCATCGAATACCGTACATCAGCCGAAGCGCTGTTCCCCGGCGCAATCCACGACACCAAGGCAGCCGTCCGCTGGTTACGTCAGCACGCCGCCGACTACGGGCTGGACGCGAGCGCGATCGGCGCAATCGGTGGATCTGCCGGCGGTTATCTGTCCGCATACCTGGGGGTCACAACCGGAGAGCAGGCACTGGAGGGCAGCGGCGGCTCACCAGAGGTTGCCAGCTCGATCCAGGCCATTGTCGCCATGGCACCGGAGGCCGAGCCCACGTCGCAGCCGTGGTGGGGCGAGTTTCTGGACGATGCCGACGACCCGGACGAGACCTTGCGGGCCTACGCCTCCACGCTAACCCAGTTAGATGCCGGCGAAGAACCACCATTACTGCTGATTCACAGCGCCGATGACAACACGGTGCCATTGAGCCAGTCGCAGAAACTGTTCGATGCCTATGGCCAGTCCGGCAATCAGGTCGACATTGTGGTGCTGTCCGGTGCGCCGCATGCCTTTTGGTACGAAGTCGCCTGGTTTCCCGGTGCGATGGACCGGGCGGCCGCGTTCTTTGCAGCGGAACTTGGCGCGGGAAACCCGACTGCGCATTAGCGGCAGGTCGGTTTCAGGCCTGGCCGAACGTGCTCCTGGCTTCGGGTATCGAATCGCCATGACCGAAAAGCCCCAAACGAGAACGGTTGAGGTTTCGTTATAGGTGGGCGGCGGGAATCGAACTGGCGATCCGAGGCTTTCAGGGCGGTCCCGCGCGGTTCACTGCGCAAAGTCGGTACAGCCATGGGCACAAGCAAACCGCCATTTCACCCCGTGTCCTGATCGGGCTGATACAGGTACTTCTGGAAGCCCACGAAGGTCTCACGGATCATCAGCGGCGGGCCGAGTTGCTGGGTGGCGTCGCTGATCGTGGCGTATTTGAGTTCGATCAGGCTGCGCATTTTGCTGGGCGCGAGTTCGCCGACGCCGTCTCGCACGTAGCGGTCCAGGATGAAGTTGACGAATTCCTACTGCTTGGAGCTGGCGTAGGCGCTGGCGATCCCTGAGCGGGCGCTCTGGGCGCATTGGCGTCGGGTTTTGGTCTCGGCTGAATAGGCCACGTAGGCCAGCACGTCGTACACGTCGCTGTCCTTGGCGTCGATCAGATCGTTCATCGCGTCCAGCCGTTCGGCGTCATACCCTTCTTCGGCCAGATCGTTCAGCAGCTTTTCGCGGGTGGTGGGGTCGGCCCAGATTTCGCGGAGCTGACCTTCGTCGCCGAAGAATCTTGGCAGGTCGGCGAACAGGCGTTCGATGAATTCCCTGGCCGTGATCGGGGTGCCGTCGGGGTTCCAGTACAGGGCGCTGGCAATGTGCTTGATCTGCCGGGTCTTGCCGTCAGACAGGGTGATGACCAGCTTCTTCTCGCACACGCAGGGTTTCTGGCCGCGGTCGGTGCAGGGGAGCGGGTCGGTTTTTTCGCAGGTGCATGGGTCCAGGTCACAGACCTTGCCCCGTTCCGGCTTTCCTTCTTGGCCTCCACCGCCGCGAGTTTGCGGCCGCAGTACCTCAACACGTAATCGCTGGTCACGGCCGCTGCGTGTTTGCCACCTCCGATGATGCGCCCTGGTGCAATCACCTCGCGGCGAATGAAGCTGTTCTCCACCACACCCCAGCCGGCCTCCACCAGTTTGGGGTCGATCAGCTCGGCGCGGGTGTCGGCTTCGTTGCGCATGGATGCGGCTCTATCGGCCCGTTGCCGGGCGGTAGTTCACGCCGTTGAGGCCTTCAAAGTCGCTGTCCTGAGTCCATAACAGGGCGCTATTTCTGTGTGCTGTGGCAAGAATGAGACTGTCAGCCGTCGGCAGGCGGTGCGTGAGGGAGATCGCCGCGGCCTCCAGGCTCAGGGCGCTATCAAGGTCCACCACCGTGCCCTGTTGCATCAATGCGATACAGCGCAAGGCATCGCCCTCGTCGCGCTGCTGGTGTACGCGTTTGTACACCTCGTACAGGCAGATGACCGGCACGATCAACTGGGCTGTTTCCTCGATCGCCGGGGCGAAGTACGTCGCATTCGGGCCGTCTGCCAGATATTCAAGCCAAGCGGATGAATCCACAACGTTGCACTCAGGCACGGTCCGGCTCGCGGGGAACATTGGTTTGAATGCCCTTCAGGAATCCGCGCGCCTGTTGCGGCGATTCCAATGGCAGCAGCTCGATTCGGTTGCCGATCTGCAGCGTCTGAAACTTCTGACCGGGCTGCAGATTCATGCGCTCTCGAATCGCCCGTGGAATCACCAACTGGTATTTGGACGACAGGGTGGTGGCTTCCATGTTCAACTCCAGCTTAATCGATGCCAATATCGTATTACGGCGATGCTATCGATTCAACGGGACGCATACACGGCACTGAATTTGGGTGAAGGTGCCGCCTTCTGGATCAAGGTGAGGGCTTGGGGCAGTGCCTGCGCATTGCGTTCGAAGGGTTGCTGGTTCAGGGCGTCGCCCTGCACCGGATAGTCCTTCAGGCGCTGGGTGGCCCAGATGCGGAACTGGGTGGCGATTCAGTTCTCGCTGATTGACTTCTTGCGGTCGCGTACGCCAGGAAACACCAGTTCGCCACGGCCGGTCAGTGGCTCCAGCTCGCGCAGGATCGCGATGGCTTGCTCCGAAAGCGGCACCACATGCGGATCGCGCTTGTTCATCCGCTCGGCTGGAATACGCCACTCTGCGGTATCTAGGTCTATTTCAGCCCAGCGCGCGCCGCGTAGTTCGCCGGGGCGCACGAATACCAGTGGGGCGAGTTGTAGTGCGGTCTTGACCGTGAACGTACCGGTGAACCCATCAATGGCCCGGAGCAGGGCGGCAAATTCCTTCGGTTCGCGGACAGAGGCGAAGTGGCTCTGCTTGGTTGGCGGGAGCGCTCCGCGTAGGTCTTGCGTCGGATCACGTTCGGCGCGACCAGTGGCCACGGCATAGCGGAATATCTGCGAGCAGTTCTGCATGGTCCGGTGCGCGGTCTCCACACGGCCCCGTGAATCGATCCGGCGCAATGTCGCCAGCACGGCCGCGGCAGTCAGCGTGTTGATTTGCTCCCGCCCGATCCACGGTAAGACGTTGGCCTCCAGCCGGCGGATGATTTTGCTGGAGTGCGAGGGCACCCAGCGGGGTTCGTTCTTCTCGAACCACTCGCGGGCGATACGCTCGAAGGTGTCCGCGTCGGCTTGGTCCTCACTGGCCTGGGCTGCACGGTCTACGGCTGGATCGATGCCGCCATGCAGCAGCTCACGAGCCTCCGCCTTCTTCTTGCGTGCTTTGGCGAGTGACACGGCTGGGTAGGCGCCAAGGGCCAGGCGCTTTTCCTTTCCGCCGAATCGGTACTTGAGGCGCCAGTAGGTGCCGCCGCGTGGCGTGACCTCCAGATACATACCCTCGCCATCGAACAGGCGGTAGGTCTTGGAGCGTGGTTTGGCGTTGCGAACTTCGGTGGCTGTCAGCTTCGTCTGGGGGCACCTGAGCCGGGGGCATGAGCATGTGCCCCCTAATGCGCCCCAGATATCGCTGGATGTCCACAGATGACCCCGGACACTCAGGCAACAAAAAACCCCGCCGTGGCGAGGTTTTCTGGGCTTTCTCGGCCCTTGTCGGACCGTCATTTGGTGGAGGCGGCGGGAATCGAACCCGCGTCCGAAAGCCCTCTGCCTTCCGATCTACATGCTTAGCCTTGCCTTTAATTGTCGGCGACTGTTACCCGGCAGGCGAGGGAAGACAGACGCTTAGACTCACTAAGTTTTAACCGTTGGACCAGAGACCTATCCGCGGGCGAGCTTGTGTAATTTGACGCCCGATACCCAGCCCACAAGCAGACCAGGTCGGACGCTCACTACCGTTTTTTAGGCAGCGAGGGCGTAGTTGTCGTCGTTCGCAACTAAGCTTGTTTGCAAGTCTGTTTTACGAGGGGGACTGCACCTCGGCATGCACGTCAGGTTTCGCGACTCTCGTCGAATCCAAGTCGCCCCCGATGAACGCGTTAGTCTCGCACAGTTCGACTCGGCGCGTGCGGCAAAGTTCGGGGCGAAACCCCGGCGATTCAAGCCTTGGCGTCGTGGCGCATGATGCGCGCCTTCTGGCGGTCCCAGTCGCGGCTCTTGATGTCCGAGCGCTTGTCATGCTGTTTCTTGCCCTTGGCCAAACCGATCTCCAGCTTGGCGCGGCCGCGCGTCCAGTGTAGATCGAGCGGAATCAGGGTGTATCCCTGGCGCTCGGTCGCGCCGATGAGACGGCTTAGCTCGCGGCGATGCAGCAGTAGTTTGCGCGTGCGTGCGGGTTTGGCGACCACGTGGGTCGATGCCGCTTGCAAGGGGGTGATATGCGCGCCTTGCAGCCAGGCTTCGCCGTTTTTCAGGTAGACGTAGGCCTCGGCAACCTGGGCGCGGCCCTCGCGCAAAGCCTTGACTTCCCAGCCATCGAGCACGATCCCGGCTTCGAATCGGTCCTCGATGTGGTAGTCGTGCCGGGCGCGTCGGTTGACGGCGATTTGGCGTTCGCCAAGTTTTGATTTGCTCTTCTTGCTCACGCCCAGGATTATACGTGCCCGCAACGCGCCAGCCTGTACGAATGGCGTGACGCGTGTGCCGGGCGATGGAATAAGCGTCGCCGAACAACCGGATCAGCGTGTTCCGGAGAACGATTCATGAACGGGGGAGAGGTATGCCGCTGAGGTCGTCGCCTTACGGCTATTGGAGTTCGCCGACTCGGTTTGTCCTGGCGGTGCTGGGTCTGGTGATCGGCCTGGGCAATCTCTGGCGTTTGCCCGGCCTGGTCGCCAACCACGGTGGTTCGGCCTTTCTTCTGATCTATCTGCTCAGCCTGTTCGGACTGGCCGCGCCATTGCTCATTAACGAATGGCTGCTCGGGCGCTGGATGCGCTCGAACATCGTCTGGGGGCTTCGTCACCTGTCGCAGGTCGGAAACATCGGCCGCGGTTGGCAGGTGTTCGGCTGGACGGCGCTGATCGCCGCGGGCTTGGTGCTGTCCTATTACGCGGTTATCGCGGGCTGGACGCTGGCGTACGCGATTCGCGCGGGAGCCGGGGTGTTCGCCCAGGCGGATGCCGGTGCGATCCGCGACCAGTTTCTGGCGCTGGCCGGAGACCCGGAGCGCAGCTTGGCCTGGCATACGATTTTCATGGTGTTCGTGACGATTATCGTTGCGCACGGACCCAGAGTTGGGCTGGAGCGCGCGGTGAGCCTGCTGGTGCCGACGGCGATCGTATTGGTTGTCGGCCTGTTTCTTCTGGCGGGAAGCACCGGATACCTGCAAACCGCCGCGGGACAGCTGCTGGGTTTCCGCCCGGCTGATCTGGGCGTGACGGGCGTGCTGTCGGCCATCTCTCAATCGTTCTACACGCTGAGTCTGGGTGTTGGGGCGATGCTCGCCTACGGTGTCTTCCTGCCTAGCAACGCGCCCATTGTTCGCTCTGCATTCGTGGTGCTGATTGGCGATACGGTGTTCATGCTGGTTGGGGGCATGGCGATTTATGCAGTGGTGCTGGCCTCTGGAGAGGTGCCGCGCAGCGGGGTGCCCTTGTTGTTCCAGCAGGTGCCACAGGCGTTCGGTGCGCTCGGCGCCTTGCCGGCCTTGGCCGTGTTCGTGTTGCTGGCGTTGTTGACGCTGACCTCCGCGATCGGGCTGCTGGAGCCGATTGTGGTGCGTTGCATGGAACGTTTTGGCATCTCGCGCGTGTTCGCGGCGACCGCCAGCGGCATTCTGATCTGGATGATCGGGCTGACGACGGTCCTGTCGTTCAACGTGCTGGCAGAGGTGTCGCCGGGCGGACGCACGATTGCCGAATGGCTGCTAGACCTGACGGGCCGGGTGTTGTTCCCGCTGACCACGCTAGGACTGTGCATTTACGTGAGCCGCATGTTGCCGAAGGCGCTGGTCGCCGAGCTGTGGGGTGTGGAGCTAACGGATCGCCGTTACCGCGTCTGGCACTGGATGATGCGGTACCCGGCGCGCATCGGCATCATTATCGTGCTGATCGATGCATTGGGCATCGGGCAGCGTCTGGTTGCCCTGTGGACCCACCCATGAGTTCGTCCGATCTGGTTGCGATCGAAGTGGCCTATGCGTTGCCACACAAGCAGTCCTTGCTTCGGCTTGATGTGCCTGCGGGCACGACGGTGGAGCAGGCGGTTCAGCGATCCGGGTTGCTCGAGCAGTATCCGGAGATCGATCTCGCCACCGCGCAGATGGGGGTTTTCGGCAAGCAGGTCCCGGCTTCGACCGAGCTCAAGTCGGGGGATCGAGTCGAGATATATCGGCCGTTGATTGCTGATCCCAAGGCGGCGCGCCGGCGCCGGGCGCAAAAGGCCAAGGCGAAGGGCGACGCAGATCCAACCTGACCGATCAGGTCGGCGGTGGATCGACCGGCTGTGATTGCTCGCGTTCGGAGTTGGTCGAAGCGCCGATGACTTCGGCGACCTGACCATTCTGGAAGACCACGGTGACGGTGCGACGGAGTTCCTTGTCGCGCGGGCTGCGGTAGTACGAGACGTAGTCCCAGCGCACCGTGTCGCGCAGATCGCTCTTCACCAGCGCGCTGCCCATCAGGAATTCCACCTGCTCTGGCGTCATGCCCTTCTGAACCTGCTTGACCTGATCCTGTTCGATCACGTTGCCCTGGTTGACGGGTAGCTTGTAGACGAAATTGCAGCCGGTGGTCAGCAGCACGCCGGCGAGCGCGAGCGATCGAATCATGGTGGATCGAGAGAGCTGGCTTGAGGACGTGCGATAATACACGCTTGGCAATATCCGTTGGCGGAGTAGCGACACTGTGGAATCTCAAGACCTTCGAAAACTTGGACTCAAAGTCACGCTCCCGCGGCTGAAGATTCTAGAGATCCTGGAGTCAGCGGACGAGCGCCACATGACGGCCGAGGATGTCTACAAGCATTTGCTGGAGCTGGGCGAGGAAATCGGCCTGGCCACGGTTTATCGCGTGCTGACGCAATTTGAAGCCGCCGGCATTGTCACGCGCCACAACTTCGATGGTGGCCAAAGCGTGTTCGAACTGGACGATGGCCCGCATCATGACCACATGGTTTGCATGAAAACCGGCCAGGTCGTGGAGTTTGTCGACGAGGTCATCGAGCAGCGTCAGCGGGAGATCGCCGAAGAACATGGCTGGAAGATGACCGACCACAGCCTGGTGATCTACGGGCTCAGTCCCGAGGCGCGGACCGACAAGGACTAGCCTCACGTCTCGCGCCTGGCCTGTTTTCAGGCGGCAACTTGGCGGTGGGAATAGATCGGTGTTTTCCTGGTGGCCTGCGCGCCCGATGGTCAGGCGTTTTCCACCAGTCCCAGCATTTCTCGGGCGTGCGCCCGCGTGCGGTCGGTGACCTCGACGCCGCCCAACATCCGAGCGATTTCTTCGGTTCGGCGCTGGTCACCCAGCAATTCGACCTGGGTGCGAGTGTTGTTCGCGCTGGACTGTTTGCTGACATGAAACTGCTGGTTGCCTTGTGCGGCGACCTGCGGCAGGTGGGTCACGCATAACACTTGGCGATCGCTTGCCAGTTCGTGCAGACGGCGCCCGACGATTTCGGCGACGGCCCCGCCAATCCCTGCATCGACTTCATCGAAGATCATCGTCGGCGCGGCATCGTCTCCGAGTACGACGAGTTGGATCGCCAGCGCCAGACGAGAGAGCTCTCCGCCGGATGCGACTTTGGCGATCGGGCGCGCGGGTTGCCCGGGGTTCGCCGCTATCAATAAAGCGACACGGTCGCAGCCGTGCGGACTGAACGTCTGCTCGGCCTGTTGCAGGCCGACGGTGATTTCGGCATCCGGCATGCCTAGCGTTTGCACGATCTTGGTGATGGCTTGCTGCATGCCGTCCGCGGCCTCGGTGCGCGCTTGGGTGAGCGCCTGCGCGGCTTCGGTATACGCGCGCTCCGCTGTGGCGATCTGCTCGCGGAGTTCCGTTTCCTGGTCGCCGGCATGGCTGGCTGACTGCAGGCGGGCGCTGAGCGCGTCAATCTGCTCGGCAAGCGCCTGAGGCTTGCAATCATGTTTACGGGCGAGTCGATGCAGCTCGGTGAGGCGTTCATCGACGGTTTGCAAACGTTCGGGGTCCAGCTCCATCCGCTCCAGTGCACGCGCCACCATTCGAGCGGCGTCGTCCAGTTGGATGGTGGCCGATTCCACCAATTCGCGTGCTTCGGCTAGCGACGCGTCCAGGGTCTCCAGCTCGGCGAGCAAGTCGCGAGCCTTGCCGCTGCGTTCCGCGGCTGCACCGTCCTCTGCCTCGGCCAGCAGGGTGAGTACCGTACCGGCGTCCTGAATGAGCTGCTCTGCATTTGCCAGCCGACGCTGTTCTTGATCGAGCTGTTCAAACTCGCCGGGCTCCGGACGGGCGGATTCCAGCTCCTGAAGCTGAAACGTCAGCAGCTCGATCTCGGCGGCGCTGGGTTTGTCGGCCTGCTGCAACTCGGCGAGCGCCTGGTGCAGTTTGCGCACGGCTTGGGCCTGCTCGCGCACCGCCGCGCAGGCGTCACGATGGCGGCCATAGGCATCCAGCAAGACGCGCTGCTTGGCGCTGTCCAGCAGGCGTTGGCTGTCGTGCTGGCCGTGGATGTCCACCAGCCGCGCGCCAAGCTCGCGCAGGCTGCCGATATTGGTGGGTGAGCCATTGATAAAGGCGCGCGAGCCGCCATCGGCCATGACCACGCGGCGAATCAGGCAGCAGCCGGGGTCGTCGGGATCATCCAGCGCTTGTTCTGCCAGCCAGTGGCCGGCGGGCGAATCGCCAGGCACGCGAAACTCGGCGTCGACCTGCGCACGGGGTTGGCCAACGCGGACGGCGTCGGAATCCGCACGTTGACCCAGAGCGAGGCCGATGGCGTCGATCAGAATGGATTTTCCCGCCCCGGTTTCGCCGGTGAGGACGTTAAATCCGGGGCCGAACTCCATGTTGAGGTCGGTGATGACGGCCAGGTTCTGTATGGACAGCTGCCGCAACATCAGCTTTGACCGCGGCCCCAGTGCAGTTTGGTGCGCAGGATATGAAAGTAGTCATAGCCCGGCGGGTGGATCAGTGTCATGCGTTTGTCTGACGCGCGAATGCGGATGCGGTCACCGCCCGCCAGCGGGTGACTGACCTGGCCATCCCAGGTCACCAGCGCTTCGGTGTTATGCCCGTGCACCACGACTTCCAGTTCGCTGTTGGCGCTGATGACCAGCGGTCGATCGGACAGCGTGTGTGGGCAGATCGGCACCAGCGTTAGCGCGTCGATGCCGGTGTGGACGATCGGTCCACCGCTGGACAGCGCGTAAGCGGTTGAGCCGGTCGGTGTGGAGATCACAATCCCATCGGCCCGATGGCGATTGACGAACTCCCCGTTGATGCGGGTATCGAATTCCAGCAGGCGGTTGAATGCGCGGTTGCGGACGACCACGTCGTTAAGCGCCAGGAAAGAAGCGATCGGCTCACCTTGGACATCCGGTTGCGCCTCGATCATCAGGCGATCTTCGCGGATGCCCTGACCATCCAGAATCTCGTCCAGGCGGGCGCTCATATCGTCGGGCGAAACATCCACCATGAAACCCAGGCGCCCGCGATTCACGCCGACGATGGGCACATCATGCGGTGCCATGTAGCGGCCGGCGTCGAGCAAGGTGCCGTCGCCGCCCACGACAATGCAAAGATCGCATTGGCCGCCGAGCTCGGCCCGGGCGACGGCTTCTGCGCCCGAGACCTGGGCCGCGACCGCGTCCGGAATGACCGTGAGACCACGTTCGGCGAGGTAGCGGACCAGCCGTTCTACGGTCGTCAGGACCGCGGCGTCCGAGGGCTTGGCGATCACGCCGATGCGCTGGAAGCCGGTCACGCAATTTCCTTGCGTTGACAGCGCCAGGCGCGCGTGGCTTTCTGTATTTCCACCATAAGAATTCTGAATCCCCGTGGCCCCGGAGTCTCGCATCGAAATCGGAATGCCGTCACTGGATGCCCGTCAGGCGACCCTTCTGAAAACGCTCGTGGAGCAGTTTATCGCGGAAGGGCGTCCGGTCGGGTCATCCCGGTTGCTGGCCTGCAGCGGACTGTCGGTCAGCTCCGCGACGGTGCGCAGCATCATGGTCGACTTGGCCGAGCGTGGCTATGTTTCGGCGCCGCATACGTCGTCGGGGCGCATACCCACCCCGCTGGGCTATCGATTTTTCGTCGACTCGTTGCTGGAGCCGGAGCGTCTGGCGCGGCAAACGGCTTCCGAGCTTCATGAGAAGTTGCGCGATTCGTCGGGCGGCCGCGATGGCTTGACCAACGACACGTCCGCGCTGCTGGCCGATCTGACCCGGATGGCCGGTGTGGTGTCGGTTCCACGCAGCGATTTGCGCACATTGCGGCAAATCGAGTTTCTACCGCTGTCGGATTGTCGCGTCCTGGTGGTTCTGGTGGTCGATCGGGAAGAGGTCCAGAACCGGGTCGTGCAACTGTCCAAGAATTATTCGCGTGAATCGCTGGAGCGGGCTGCTGCGTTCATCAATCGGCATGCGGCGGGTCGATATTTGTTCGAAGTCGGCGAGGTCTTGCGCCGTCAGGTGCAGGAAGCCGAAGCTGCCGTCGGCGAAGAGCTTGCGGTTCTGATGCAGCAGGCGGTGAGTGAATCCGCTGATGCCGATCACGCCGGCCTGGTGATTGCCGGCGAACCCAATTTGCTGGCCTTTGCCGAGATCGGCAGTCGCGAGCGCCTAGTCGCTTTGTTGCGTGCGCTGGACCGAAAGCGCGAGATCGCCGGCTTGTTCCGACGCTGCCTGGACGCCGATGGCGTGCAGATCTTCATCGGCAACGAGTCGGGCGTGACGGTGCTGGACGAATGCAGTGTGGTGACCGCGCCGTACCGGGTCGATGGCGAGGTGGCCGGCGTGTTGGGCGTGATCGGGCCGACCCGGATGGCCTACCAGCGCATCGTGCCGCTGGTGGATCTCACCGCGAGAATGTTCGGGGTTGGCTTGAAAAGCTGACGGCTGCCCCCACCAAGCGAGCCGTGCGACAAGTTCGTCGCCTTTCATCGACTTTCGAACACGGATCGCAGCATGAGCCCAGAAGACGCGAAGCCAGAGGACGCAACGGCCGAGGCCGCCGTCCCGCAGGCTGATACCCCCGAGCAAGAACAGGCAGCACCTGCCGACGAACAGCCAACGCAGGCGGCCCTGGATGCGGCAGAAGCCAAGGCCAAAGAGCACTGGGAGGCCTATCTGCGCGCCAGTGCCGAACTGGAAAACGTGCGTCGCCGCGCCGAGCGCGATGTCGCGAACGCACACAAGTTCGGTCTGGAAAAGTTCGCCAGCGAGCTGCTGGGTGTCCGCGATTCGCTGGAACTGGGCTTGCAGTCTGCGCAGGCCGAGAACGCCAGCGTCGAGACCGTGCGTGAGGGCATGCAGCTAACGCTGAAGCAGCTCGCCAGCGTCATGGACAAGTTTGGCATCGCGCCGGTGGACCCGACGGGCCTGCCGTTCGACCCGGAAAAGCACGAGGCGGTCGCGATGGTGGAGTCCGAAGCCGACCCGAATACGGTGGTGGCGGTGATGCAGCGCGGGTATGTGCTCAATGAGCGCCTGTTGCGGGCCGCAATGGTCACGGTCGCCAAGCCACCGGCGGCGAGCGCGAACTGAGTGACGGGTTCGGCCTTGATTCCCACGGGCCGACCCCAATTTACCCGGTAGTCGCGACACGATTAAACGCGAAATAACTGATTTTTCTTACAGATTACTGAATAAGACGATTTCTGGAGCACACCATGGGCAAGATCATTGGTATCGACCTCGGCACCACAAACTCCTGCTTGGCCTTGTTGGAAGGCAGCAGCGCCAAGGTCATCGAAAACGCCGAAGGCGAACGCACCACGCCGTCCGTGGTGGCGTACACAGATGACGACCAGACGCTGGTAGGCCGGCCGGCCAAGCGTCAGGCTGTCACCAACCCCAGCAACACGCTGTACGCGATCAAGCGCCTGATCGGCCGCCGTTTCAAGGACGATGTGGTCCAGAAGGACATCAAGATGGTGCCCTACAAGATCGCGTCTGCCGACAACGGCGATGCCTGGGTCGAGGTCAAGGGCAAGAAGCTTTCGCCGCAGGAAGTCTCCGCGACGATTCTGCGCAAGATGAAGAAGGACGCCGAAGACTATCTGGGCGAGCCCGTCACCGAAGCCGTGATCACGGTGCCGGCCTACTTCAATGATTCGCAGCGCCAGGCGACCAAGGACGCGGGCAAGATCGCGGGTCTGGAAGTCAAGCGCATCATCAACGAGCCGACCGCCGCCGCGCTGGCCTACGGTCTGGACAAGAGCCAGGGCGACAAGAAGATCGCGGTTTACGACCTTGGCGGCGGCACCTTCGACGTGTCGATCATCGAGATCGCCGATGTCGATGGCGACAAGCAGTTCGAAGTGCTGGCGACGAACGGTGACACGTTCCTGGGCGGTGAAGATTTCGACATGCGCGTCATCGAGTACATCGCCGCTGAGTTCAAGAAGGATCAGGGCGTGGACCTGTCCGGCGATCCGCTGGCCATGCAGCGCCTGAAGGAAGCCGGCGAGAAGGCCAAGATCGAGCTGTCTTCCACGCAGCAAACCGAGATCAACCTGCCGTACATCACCGCCGACGCTTCCGGTCCCAAGCATCTGAACCTGAAGCTGTCGCGCGCCAAGCTCGAGTCGCTGGTCGACGATCTGGTCGAGCGCACCATCGATCCCTGCAAGGTCGCGCTGAAGGACGCCGGCGTGTCGGCGGGTGAAATCGACGAGGTCATCCTGGTTGGCGGTCAGACCCGCATGCCCAAGGTGCAGGACGCCGTGAAGGCCTTCTTCGGCCGCGAGCCGCGCCGCGATGTGAACCCGGACGAAGCCGTGGCCATGGGCGCCGCGATCCAGGCCGCCGTGCTGGCCGGTGACGTCAAGGACGTGCTGTTGCTCGACGTGACCCCGCTGTCGCTGGGTATCGAGACGATGGGCGGTCGCATGACCAAGCTGATCGACAAGAACACCACGATCCCGACCCGCAAGGCCGAGACCTTCACCACCGCCGAGGACAATCAGGGCGCGGTGACGGTGCATGTGCTGCAGGGTGAGCGTGAAGTGGCCGGCGCCAACAAGTCGCTGGGCAAGTTTGACCTGTCGGACATCCCGCCGGCTCCGCGCGGTGTGCCGCAGATCGAGGTGACCTTCGACATCGACGCCAACGGCATCCTGAACGTGTCTGCCAAGGACAAGGCGACCGGCAAGAGCCAGTCCATTGTCATCAAGGCCAGCTCGGGTCTGTCGGATGACGAGATCGAGAACATGGTCAAGGATGCCGAAGCGCATGCCGAAGACGACAAGAAGTTTGCTGACCTGATCAATGCCCGAAACCAGGCCGAGGGCCTGATCCACGGTGTCGAGAAATCACTGAAGGATCTGGGTGACAAGGTCGAGGCGGACGAGAAGGCCGCGGTCGAAAGCGCTGTCAGCGAGCTGCAAGAAGCGCTGAAGGGTGACGACAAGGAAGCCATCGAAGCCAAGACGCAGGCGCTGGCCGAAGCCTCCGCGAAGATTGCGGAGAAGGCTTACGCAGCCGAAGGCGGCGCGGAAGGGGCTCCGACAGCCGAGGGTTCGAGCGCCGACGATGATGTCGTCGACGCCGAGTTCGAGGAAGTCAACGACGACGAAAAGAAGAGCGCCTGATCCAGGTGTGACAAGGAGCGAGCGGGCGCAGATGTGCACCGCTCGCTCCTTTTTTATTGCAAGAACGGGGTTGGCCGAGTGCCATGAGCAAACGCGACTACTACGAGGTGCTGGGTGTCAGCCGTGACGCCGGTGCCGATGAGCTGAAGAAGGCGTATCGCCGCCTGGCGATGAAAGATCACCCGGATCGGAATCCGGGGGATGCCGAGGCGGAAGGACGTTTCAAGGAAGCCTCCGAGGCCTACGAGGTGCTGTCGGATGATCAGAAGCGCGCCGCCTATGATCGCTACGGACACGATGGTGTGGCCGGTGCCGCCGGCGGCGGGTTCGGTGGCGGTGGCTTTGGCGACATCTTTGGCGATGTGTTCTCGGATATCTTCGGCGGCGGCGGAGCACGTGCCGCCCGCGGTGCGGACCTGCGCTACGACCTGCCTATCGATCTCGAAGATGCCGTCAATGGCGTCGAGGAGACGATCCACATCCCGACCTGGGATGACTGCGAGACCTGTGATGGCTCCGGCGCCAAGCCGGGCACCAAGCCCAAAAGCTGTCCGTCATGCAATGGCGTGGGGCAGATCCGGATGCAGCAGGGCTTTTTCTCCGTGCAGCAGACCTGTCCGACGTGTCGGGGTCGCGGTGAGGTGATTGCCGAGGCCTGTCGGGACTGCTCGGGACGGGGCCGCGTCGAAGGCGAGAAGACACTGTCGGTCAAGATTCCACCGGGCGTGAATACCGGTGACCGGATTCGGCTGACCGGGGAGGGCGAGGCCGGCGAACGCGGCGCGCCCGCTGGTGATCTCTATGTGCAGATCAATGTGCGGCCACATGACGTGTTCGAGCGCGATGGCAACGATCTTCGTTGCACGGTGCCGATGCCGTTCGTCACGGCGGCACTGGGCGGTGACATCGAGGTGCCCACGCTCAAGGGGCGGGCGACGCTGAAGATTCCCGAGGGCACGCAGTCCGGCCGCACATTCCGCTTGCGCGGCAAGGGCGCGCCGAGTGTACGGGGCGCCGGTGTCGGCGATTTGCTGTGCACGGTGCGACTGGAAACCCCCGTGAACCTGTCCTCCAAGCAGAAGACACTGTTGTCGGAGTTTGGCGAAACCGTCGGTGAAAAGCATAGCCCCGAGGAGCAATCCTGGCTGGCCAAGGCCAAGCGGTTCTTCGAGGAGCGGGTGAAGTAGCTTTGCTCGGGAAACGCTGATCTATTCCCACGATCAAGACCGAGCCGGTTCTCCGGCGGCAACTCGGCGACGTGAATAGACCAGCGTTTCTCCTACGCCGTCGTGCGGCGGGCACGGCGGCGTAACCACCAGCCGAGTAATTGCGAGGCCACCGCGGCGACCAGGAACGCCGGGAACGCCATGACCAGTGTCAGGCGAAAGCCCATGGCCGCCTTGATACGCGAACCCGCGATCTGTTGATGCCACCAGGCGTACCCGCCGACGATGCGTTGTCGGATGTTGGCCGCCTCTCGCGTCACCCCCACGCAGTGGAACGCATCCAGGCAGCCCGATGTGTCTCGCGCCAGGCTGAGCGGCACCGGAGAGTTTTCGACCTGCGCCCATTGCAAGACCGCGGCGCCGGTACCCGTGGCAACCACGACCGGCATCGCTTCCGGAAAGTTCGCAGGAGTGAACTGCTCCCGGCTCGACAGCACGAAGACGGCCAGGCAGGCGGCAAAGACGATGCCCAGCACCAGCAGGCGAAGCATCAGTCGGATGAGGGGTGAATCGAGCATCGGCTAATCGTGGCAGGTCGGAAATGCTTGCAAGGGCCGTCGTCGGCGGGATAATCACGCGCCATTCTCCAAGCAAGGCAAGTCGATGTCGACGAAAGTATGCGTATTGGGTGCCGGCGGACGGATGGGCCAATCGGTGATTCGCGCCGTGTCCGAGCGGGATGACGCAACGCTCGTCGGCGCCGTGGACCGGCTCGCCGGACCGGCGCTCGGCAAGGATTGCGGACGCTTGCTGGGCTTGGACGCGATGGGAATCACGGTGGCTGATTCGCTGGATGCCGCGATCACCGCCGGTGTTGTCGTCATCGATTTCTCGGCGCCGGACGCGCTCATCAGCGCCTTGCCCGCCGTGCAGGCCACCGGCGCGGCTCTGGTCACCGGGACGACCGGACTATCGCCGGAGCAGCTGACTCGGTTGGAAGCGGCCGCGGCAGACGTTCCCATACTGCGGGCAGATAACTTTTCCGTTGGTGTCGTGCTGATGCGCCTGCTCGCGCGCCGCGCGGCCGAACTACTCGGCGCCTCGGCGGATGTCGAGATTATCGAAGCGCATCACCGCCGCAAGGTTGACGCGCCATCCGGCACCGCTCTGGCTGTTGGGCATTCAGTGGCGGCAGGGCTGGGGGTGGAACTGGATGCCAACGCGGACTGGAGCCGCCATGGGCAGGTCGGTGCGCGCGGGACAGGGCGCATCGGTTTCTCGGTGATTCGTGGCGGCGACATCGTCGGTGAGCACACCGCCTTGTTCGCGATGGACGGCGAGCGCCTGGAGATTACCCATCGGGCGACGGATCGAATGATCTTCGCGCGTGGCGCCGTGCGTGCGGCTGCGTGGTTGGCTGAGCAGTCGCCGGGCTTCTATACCTTGGAAGACATGCTGGGCTGAGCCGCGAGCGAATGCCCGCGGCTCAGCCGGACCGCGTTACGACTGCTGGCCGCAGCTGTTGTAGTCGTAACTGATGTTGAAGCTCTCGACGGGTTCCTGGCCCACACCAAAGCTCAGGTCGACGGTGAACGAGCCCGATAGCACCTGCGTGAACACCCGGAAGCTGTAACTACCATCGCCACGGTCGATCACGTAGGTCGAGTTGCCTGAACCGACGGGATCCAGATTGGTGCGACCCGCCACGGTGACGTTGAAGGCAGCGTCGACATCGACAGCAAAGGCATGGCCAGACCCGGTTTCCGCCTCGAAGGCACTCGGTCGAAACACCACGTCGCGTTGCGCGTCGCCAAATTGGTCGCAGGCGAGTACGGTCATGTCGGGATTGGCGGCCGTGGGCAGTGTTGCCCCTTTGCCGAAGGGCTCGTGATAGCCGAGATCGAGCGCGCCATCATCGAAGCGGCCGTCTACCTGTGTTGTTGTGTTGCCCAGCTCCTGCCCTTCGGCGCTGCGCGTGGTGTCGAAGTCCTCGGATGCGTTGCTCGGGCCAAGGTAGAAGCTGGCACTGAAGTCTGGGTTTGCGGTGGTGGCATTGCCGCCAACCGCGGTGACCAGGTCATTCGAGCCAATGGGCGAACCAAGCGTCAAGACATCTTCGATGTTGTTGAACTCGATCAGGTTGCCGATGGTGAAGTCGCCATCGTCGGTCACCGGGCCTTGATAGTTCTCCATGCCTGTGGAGCCGGTGGTATCGCCGTCGTCGTTCGACCACAGGATGTTGTCACGCAGTTCCAGGCCGGAAGAGGCGAAATCGGCGTACAAACCGCCGGTGAACTCAGCCTGCTGACTCTGGTTGAGCGCAAAGGTGTTCAGGGCGATCTGTGCAAGCCCCGCGCCCTGACGCGACACGAAGACGCCGCCGCCGTGGTTGCTGAGTGAGGTGTTCCCGACGATCAGATTGTTGTTGAGAATGGTCGACGAGCTGGAATCGGCCACATAGACGCCGCCGCCGCTGGTGATGGCGCCGTTGGACAGGATCATGCTGTCGTAGATCTCGACGACGGCCGCGTTGTCCGCATAGACGCCGCCACCCAGGTCGATCTGGCCGCCACCGAAACCGCTTTGATTATTGGCAATGCGGGTGCCGATGATGCTCAGGAAGCTATTGGGTCCGGCGTAAACGCCGCCGCCGCCCTGAGGTTCGGCGACGGAGGGGAAGCCGGCGGCGCGATTGCCGTGGACGTCGGAAAACGCGATATCGACAAAGCCGGAGGCGATTGCCACGCCGCCGCCCAGCGCGATGCTGCTTCCACTCTCTGCACTGTTGTCCTGGACGACACTGGTGCTAATGAGCACCGACGAGTCATTGTCGACATGGATACCGCCGCCAAAGTTTGCGTTGTTGCCCGTGACGATCACGTCCGACAGCACCAGGTCCGTGGGCGTCGTGGGGCCGACATCAATGCCGCCGCCCTGAGAGCCGAAGCCCCCGGTGAACGTGACGCCGCGGATGTAGATGCCGAAGGCGTTGTCGATCGTTGCGACATTGCCATCGCCATTGGTCGTGAAGATGGTTTCAGGGTCGGCGATATGATCGTTAGGCCCGAGCCCACCGACCACGGCGATGTTGCTTCTTGCGATCTCGATATCGCCGAGGCGGAACTGTCCGCCGTAGCTGCCCGTTTCGTAGAGGTAGTAGACAGGGTCATTGCTGGCGCTGCCGTTGTTCTCGAAATCGTCCTGAACCTGGAAATGATCCACGTAGGCGTCATCCCAGCTCGTTCCGGTTCCGCCTGTCGATCCGCGGATAACCGACACGTACCGCACGACATTGGCCGTGAACGGGTCGGAGCCGAAGCCGTTTTCGACGCTGTCGCTGGCACCGTCGCCATCGGTATCCGCTGAGTTCGGATCGGTGCCGGTGAACAAGACCTCGTCGCCGTCCGACAGGCCATCGTCGTCGGAATCCGGGTTCTCGGGGTTGGTGCCGTAGATGTTGATTTCTTCGGCATCTGACAACCCGTCAAAGTCGCTGTCCACGACACCGAAATCGTCCCCCTCACCATCGGTGAGCTGCCCGCGGACTTCACCGCCCGGGTGCGTCGAGGAGTGCACGTTCAGGTACCAGCCACCCGCCAGCATGGTGTCGACGTCCTGGCTGCTGATCGCGGTCTGTTCGACGAAGTACGCCTGCGCATCCACTGGGTCGGCCTGCAGGGTGATGACGATCGGCCCGTTTTGACCGAAGGGGGCCTCATGCAGGTGCGCCTGTGTCGGCGTGAATCCGCTCACGGTCACATCGGCATCGAGATGGAGATCGCCCTCGTCGTGCAGGTGCAAGACGACATAGCCGAGGCCGCTTGCGGATGTGTCCACCGGCGGAACCTCTTGCTGACCATCAAGGAACACCGGTTCGATGGTCGTCATCACGTCGAAGAAATCCCAGGCCGTGACGTACTGCGCGTCGTAGCTCGCGTCGCCATTCGCGTCGACCGAAACCTGGACCGTGCTACCCAGCGAGGTCACGAGGGAGGTCATGCCGCTGATCAGGTCGGAATACTGGACCGTGCCCGATGTCGGGTCTTCCGGCTTGGCTGCGGTGGAGAATTCGAAGGTATCCAGCGGACCGATCGCGGGGTTGTTGGGGTCGGTTTGCACCTGCCAGTCGAGCACCGTGACGCCGTTTCCATCCTTGGCCGTCAGCCGATAGCTGGTCTCGTACAGATGGGAGCCGTTGACGGTATCGAGCTGCGTCGACATTGCAAACGGGGCGGGCAGGGCGAGCGAACCGCTATCGCCATCCTCGCAGCTGAAGTCGACCGTCTGATTGTTGCCGCCGTCCTCAACGCCGTAGTAAAGGCCGGTCTCGCCCTGCGCGAACGTGAGCAACTGCCCGGCGAAGTTCTGGTTGCTGGTGCAGCCATCCTCGGCGTCACTGAATCCTTCGGAGACGATGCGCCACTGGTAGTTGCGCTCGTTGCCGGTCGCGGACTGCGCATCGACATTGGGCAGATTCTCGACGCTTTGATCGGCGACATCGATGTCGAACAGCAAGGTGCCGTTGTAGATTGCGTCGATGATCGGCGCCTGATTTTCAATCAGACAGTCGGTGAACGTGATGCTGGCCGAATCACCAGCGGTGATGCTGGTGCTGTTGTCGGCATCCTCGAAACTGGAACTCAGCGTGCCGGTCGAGCAACTGGGGTCCGAGCCGTCGAAGATCATGATCGGGTTCAACGCGAACCAGCCATGAATGATGTCGGAGGGGTCGATAGCGGTTTCGTCGATCCCGCGAGCCGACGCGTACTGAACGCTGGCACGGCTGCGCGGCAGGTTGTTAAGCCCCCAGGTGACACGAATGTCCGCGATACGGGCGTCGCGACCGTCAAAGACTTCTGCGGTGAGCAGCGTTGTCCCGCTGCCGTCAGCGGGCGCCATCCAGGTGGTATTCGTGCCGGTCTGACTGGTGAAGCTGCCGGTGGTCGCGTACCACTGCACGGACAGCGTGTCGCCGGTGTCCGGATCGCCCACCGTGGCGGTGAGGTTGATTGCACCTCCGGCATCCACCTGCATCGTGTCAGCGGCCAGCTCGATCGTCGGTGCGAGGTTATCGAGTCCGACATAACCGGTGTCGAGCGCACCCATCATCAGCCAGCGCTGGTAGAACGCCCCCGGTTCGTTACGGAACCCACGCAGGGCCAGGACCTCGCCGCTTTCATTGACGTAACCTTCGAAGAAGGTCGAACTCGGGTCGACCTGATCGCCGGCCAGTTCGATCAGCACGGAACCACGGTCCTGCGTTGTGTAGGTACAGGCCCAGGCTTCGGCAGGTGCGTCGTCGCCAGGCAGGGCATCGAAGGGCGCGATGTCATCCGGACGACCGCTGAGAAACAAGCTCTGGCCTTCGCGGAAATTCAGCACGCAGGCGCCGTCCGCCATGAAGTTCAGCGTCGCTGACTGAAGCAGGTAAACATAGGATTCGCCGTCATCCGCCGAGCGCTCCAGCCCCAGCGCGTCAACACGATAGCTGGTGCCTGTCAGCGCGGCGGTGGTCGCCGGGCGGCGCACGCCAAACTGCAGGATCTGCTCCACGGCGGTAACCGACTGGCCGGAATCCTCGGTGATCGTCTCCTGCAACACCAGTAGTCCGCCATCCGGCGACGCGAAGCCGCTGGCATTGCCATCCGGGCTGCCCTGATCGGAGTAGCTCGCTGTGAGCGTGCCATCGGCATTTGCCGCGTAGGTGGTCACGAAACCAGTGTCCGGTCCGTCCTCGCTGCTGATGGTCGTCAGTGGACTGCCAAACGGGTCGTAACGCATCTGCTCGCTGGCAAAGCGTTCATCACCGGCCGTCGCGCCGTTGGCGTCGATCGTGTGCTCGACCAGGAAGGCTTCGGCGGTCATCGGCCCGGATTCCAGATTCACGGCAAGTCCGACAAAGCCGTAGTCGCCGTCAAGACGGGTGGTCTCAAAGGCTGCCGATTGGCGCAGCGCAAATTCGAACGCGAAGTTCGCACCGTCGGAGCGCTTGGCATTGGCGTTCAGGAAATCCGGGTTCGAATCACCGTCCGAGTCGCCGGTGCCGAAGACGTCATCACGCTCTGCGATGGCGAGCTGGTACATGTCGGCGGTCGTCGGCAGCAGGCGAATGGCAAGCGGATAGTCTCGCTCGAAGAAATCGTTCCCCGGCTCCTGGTATTGCTCGAAAGGGTCGTTTGCGAACAGCACGCCGGACTCGTTGACTTCGACCAGGAATGTGTCGGCAGGGTCGGTTTCGGGTGGAAAGAACTCGAGGAAGTATCCATCGAACGTTGCGTTGATCTCACCTTCGCCCGCACCTTGGAATGGCCCGGAGGTGAACTGCGCCGTGCCATTTGACGGAGGCTGGATATCGTAGCGACCGGTGTCCTGAAACACCGAGAACGTCCCGAATGCGTTGCCTTCCGTGCCCGCATCGGAATTGATCTCGAAAAACGCGGTGTTGAAGCCGGTTTCGGCGCTGCGCAGCAGCACTTCGATATCGAAGAACGGGAGTAGCGCGGATGCCTGTTGCGGATCAACGACGCCAATGGAGACGTCTGCGTAGCTGCCGGCGTCGCCCTCGCTGGGCGTGCCGCTTAGCGTTCCCGTGCTGGTGTCGAAACTTGCCCAACTCGGCAGATTGAGCACCGTGAAGGTCAGTTCGTCGCCGTCCACGTCTTCAGCGGTGGGCGTGAACGTGTACAGGTCCCCGGCATCCACGACCGTGGGCGGGGTGCCCGCAATGGTCGGCGCATCGTTGACCGGAGCGATGGTCAAGGTCGCGGTCCGGGCGTTCGAGAACGCCTGTCCGTCGCTCACGACGAACGAGAAGCTATCCGTGCCGTTGAAATCATCGCTGGGGGTGTACGTGAAGCTTCCGTCGCTCGCGAGGTTGACGGACCCGTTCGTCGGCGAGAGTTCTCCGAGCGAGTAGCTCAAGCTGTCGCCATCCGCGTCATCGGCGGTGAGTGCGGCGGACAAGGGCTCGTCCTCGTTGAGCGCAAATGACTGATCTGTCGTGCTGGGCGGGTCATTCACCGCTGTCACGGTGATGGTCACCACGGCAGGATCGGACGCTGCACCGTCGTTGTCGGCCACGGTGTAGCTGAACGAGTCGGTCCCCGCGAAGTCCGCAGCCGGGGTGTAGGTGACCGTCCCGTTGGCCGTTACCGAGATCGATCCGTCGGTAGGGCCGGTGGTGACCAGAACACTGCTGGGGTCGATGGTGCCGTCGACGTCGGTGTCGTTAGCAACCACGTTGATCACGACCGCCGTGTCTTCGTCCGTTGTCGCCGCGTCCGCGTTGGCCACCGGCGCATCATTGCTGCTCGTGACGGTGATGCTCACGATGGCGACATTGGAGGGCAGACCCGCCTGATCGAAAATTCGATAGGTGAACTGGTCCGAGCCGAAGAAATTGGCGGACGGAGAGTACTGCACCGCGCCGGACGGCAGTACGGTCGCGGCGCCATCACTCGGGGCGGCGACCAGCTGCGTCGTCGTCGTATCGAGATCGCCATCGGCATCGGTGTCGTTTGCAAATACCTCGATGACGACCGATCCGTCTTCAGCGACGCTGGCATTGTCATCAACCGCAACCGGGGCGCTGGCCACGTTGTTCACGGTCACGGTTACCGTTGCCGATGCTTGCGCCTGACCATCAGAAATCGTGTACGCGAAGCTGTCGGTGCCACTAAACCCGGTGGCGGGGGTGTAGTCCACGGTCGTGCCTTGGCCGGACACGGTGGCTGTGCCGCCGTTAACCGGTGTGCCAACAGCGATCACGGTGAGTGGATCGCTTTCGGCATCGCTGTCATTGCTAAGCACGGGAATGCCCGTGACCGCGGTGTTCTCGTCCGTGGTGGCGGTGTCGTCATTCGCCACCGGCGGCGTATTGCTAGGCGAGGTGATGTTGACCGTGACCGTCGCGCTGTCACTGCCGCCATTGCCGTCGCTGATCTGGTAGCTGAAGCTGTCGACGCCGACAAATTCGGCAGGCGGCGTGTACTCGATGCCGCCCCCGGAACCCAGTACCGCGGCGCCCCCCGCCGAAGGCGTGCCGATGGAATCGACGCTGAGCGTGTCGCCGTCGGCATCGGTGTCATTGGCCAATACGTCGATGGTCACTCCGCCGCTGCCAACAACGATGTTGACGGTATCGTTGGCCGCGACGGGGTTGTTGTTTGTAGGTTGGAGTTCACCGCCGAGCGTGTCGGTGTCGACCTGGACCAGGACGGCCGCTTGATATTGGTCGAAGTGATTATTGCGGAAGCGACGAATTTCGTCGTTGAGGTCAAAGCCGCTGGGCAGCGTGCTCTCCGACTCCCCGATGGTGATCGGCGAAACGCCGTCGGCGAGGCTGTCGAGGCGGCCGTCGGAAAAATCGAACAGCACGGCTTCAAGCACTTGGTAGGTGGGCAGCGTACCCAAGGAAATCGCGATGCCGTTGAGATAGGACGCGAAACCGCCAAGCGTTAGCGCGTAGGCGACCTGTGCATCCGATGCGTCGGCCGCCGGTGCGACCGGATTGGCAGGTTGGACCGAGATGGGATCGAAGCCCAAGGCGGTTGCGGCCTGCGCCTGTGCCGCGCCGAACACACTGATGAAGTTGCTTCCCGCGGCTTCTCGCAACGCCCGCTGGTAGACCATCTGTGAAAACGGCGTAATCGCCAGGCTGTTCTGCCCGGCGGGCAGCAGCGAGCGGAGGCCTTCCTGCGCACCCAGCGTAATCTGGCGACGGGCGGCCGGGTCAGGTTCCGGATCGCCTTCATCAATGTACGTTCCACCGGTGGAAATGAGCAGCAACGGGCCTTCCGCCGGGCGCTCGCTGAAGCTGAACTCCCCATTGGCGTCGGTCGTGGCAACGCCCAGCGGGTCGCCAGCCGGCAGCCCAGCGGCGTCGATGGCATAGATCTCGATGCTGGCATTCACCAGTGGACCCTTTGAGGCCGTGCCCTGAATGCCGGACGGTGAGGACGTCGAGCCACCCCCGCACGCTGCCAGCGCAGTCGCGCTGATGAGTGCGAGCGGGAGCAGCCGTGCGCGGGGGCTCAAGTCAATCATGGTGAAGGGTCTCCGAAGACCGCTGCTCCGGTCACAGCGTCTGTGCCGTTGGTCAGGTTGTAGATCAGGCCGGCGCCATCAGGTATTGCGTCGCCGTTGTCATCGCCTGCGAAGAAGCCGGAGAACAAACCGCTATTGCCCTCCGAATTGCCGTTGACGGTCACGTCGTTGTACGAGCCGCTGAACAAGTTACCGTTGTCGCCGAACGAGCCGGAACCAGAGGCGTTCCAGACCGATTCGTTGATCGCGAGATTGACGATGCTGCTCACGGTTTGTTGGGTGAAGTTCGCCGCGAGTGATGCGGACCCAAGCACGCCGACGTTGCCGCTACCGTCCGTAGGGTTGGTGTTGCCGACCAGCGTGTAGGTGGCGGTGCCGGTGATGGGCAGCACCGGCGCGTTGTCCCCGGCCGGCCCTGTGATGTAGTGCAGGCTCTGGTTGTTCAGATCCAGGGCCTCCTGGCCCACACCCGCGATCGCGAGCTGGGCGACACCATCGGCCCACCGTCCCCAGCGAATGCCCGTATCGGGGTCGAACCCGATGTCACTGACCGCCGCCGAGCCGATGGCGTAGATGGCAGCGCCATCAGGGTGGCCCGCCGCGTACTCGACCAGTTCACCGTTTTGTCCGTACGTGACGTTAGTGCTGTTGCTTGCGCTCGCGAAACCGCTGGAGCCGCGATAGGGGCCGGTGCCCATGGCGATCGACGTCGTGGGCTGCGGCGGCTCTTGCTCGCCGTCACCAAGATCAGCGGGATCATCGGTGGAACGGACCTCGACCGGGCGACGATCACCGCTGTCATCATCATCGCCGTCGGCTGCGCCTCGCCGGCCGCCATTGCCGCCGCGCGTCAATTGCAACGGCGGCGCGCCGTCGGCGCCAAACTGAGCCGGTGGTTCTTCCAGTCCGGTCACGCTGCCGTCATTGCCGACGACTCCGAATGAATACGGCTGTCCTTCACCAAAGCTCCAGCTTTGGGTGCCGTCCGAGGTCTGTACGACAATGTCCACGATGCCGTCCCAGACAGCCAGAAGCATCTCGTCGCCGGCCATTTCGGTTTCGAAATGCGTGCCGCGGATGCCGATCGTCGCGACGGGCGTCTTGATTTGATAGGCCTGCTTGTCGGTCTTGCCGATCAAACCGGTGATGGTGCGAAAGCCGCCCTTGATCAAGCTCATGAAGGCGCGGCCGGATCGGCGCGTTCGGACCAGCGGCGCGGCGGGTTCCGGTGAAGCGGTCGAGCCCGTTGCCGCGGCGGCCACGGGCTCGTCAGCGACAGCCTCTTCCGGCACCTCGTACTCGGTCAGCTCATAGCGCGTGTCGGGCTTGAGGGTCAGCATGGCGCCATCGTCCAGCCGCACGTGCATGCGGCCGGAGAGGCCGGTGACCAGGGTGTCGCCCGATTCCAGCTCCAGGCCACGTTGTGCCGCCAACGCGGTTTCTCCGCGTTCGACGGAGGCACCTCCCAGCACGAACAACACTTTGCCGACACCGGCAAAACCGGGTGTGGCGAGACAGAACAGGGCAGCCGTTGCTAGCCCACGGGCAAAATTGGATCGGAGCATTGACGTTCCCCGTGTCTAAAATCCGCGTGACGCAGTAAACCCGACGACGAATCGGTCGTACTTGAAGAGCGTCACAGTTGAGTCGTTGTCGACGTAGCGGGCGTTGGGCGTGAAGACCCAGTCGTACGGCAACAGGCCGGTCCAGTTGGCGCTGGCATCAATGGAGAACTGGTCGTCCTCGCGCTTGAATCCGAAGAACGGATCCGGATAGTCCGCATTGAGCCAACCCATGGATGTTTGCAGCTGGATGTCGGTATTGGCCTGCCAGATCAGGCTGCCCCGTATCGCCGTGAGGTCACGGGAATAATCGGAGCCGGGCTGCCGGGCCTCGTCGTCTCCGATCGACAAGGCCAGACCCAAGGCCAGCGTCGGGACCGGCTGCCAGCGTACAGCGACGCTGGTCGAGAGTTGGTCGACATCGCGGCTTTCGATCGCGTCGTTAAACCGCAAGGTGCCGCGGCGCAGTTGCCCGGTGAGCAGTACCGTGGGAAAGGTGTATCCGGCGGTTAGGGTCGAGGCGGCACCCCGGTTGTTGTAGCCGCCGTCGAGCAGGCCGTAGTGGTACTCGTTGGCCAGGGCCAGGACGATGCGCTCCCAGCGCTTGGAGATCGCGAAGTCCACGCGCCCCAGTGTGCTGTCGACGAAGCTGGCGTCGGGATAGTGCCGATGGTCGACTCCGACGCCACCGCTGAATTCCATGTCGCCGGAGAGCGGCACGGCGGCCCGTAGCCCGACGCCCCCGCCCAGGAACGGTGAATCGGTCTCCTGGCTTTGGGGGTCTAGCTCAAATCCAAGAAACTGGTTCTCGCTGGTCGATGCGTTGACATTGTTGTCGAAGCCAGCCGTCGCGCGCACGATGCCGCGCCACCACTTACTCTCTGCCTGTTCGCGCTGCGCCATCGCGGCATTCGCCTGCGCAATGACTGCCGCGACGTCCTTCGGCGGAGCCATTGCTTCGATGCGATCGAACTCGGCACGGGCGCGATCGTAGTTGCGCAGAGCCATGTGGCTCAGTCCCAACTCCAGCCTGGCAGCGGCATCGTTTGGTCGTTGGTATACCACCCGCTGCAAGGCGATCACGGCATGGTTGTACTCGCCGGCATCCAGGGCCGTTGAGCCCAGCAGATAGTCGAAGTCAGGATCGCCGCCGAGCCGGCCTGCGAGTGGCAGCAGCTGTTCGAGCGCCTGTTGCGGCTTTCCAGCTTCGCGCAGGCGTTGTACTTCGGCCAGTGTCTGCTCATCGCTGGACGTCGTTGCGGAGGCGCGGATGACGGCGCCGCCAGCCGATGGCGTCGCCGCGGGGGGCACGGCGGTCGGCTGGGCGGTTTCCACGACTGGCGCAGTCGTCGCAGCGGCAGCGGGCGCCGAAGCCGAAGCAGCGGTCGGCGTCGATGAGGACGGGGCAGAGGTGGCCGTGACCTGGGGCGCCGCCGACGCGCTTGCAACGGCGGCGGGTGCCGGGGTTGCCGATCGCTGCGAGGCGGGCAGATTCTGACGGTCCGCCAGTGTCCAGGCATCGGCCGGTTTCGGCAGCATCAGCGACGCGTCGGCTCGCAACTGCTTGGAATCCCCGACGAAGGCTCGAGGGTTCGCCACGTGTAGCGCCTCGATCACCTCATAGAGCGTCATCGTGGGATAGCGCGGTTTCAACTCCTTCGCCACGCTCCAGAGCGTCTGCCCGGATTTGATCGGGCCGTATATCTCAGGGGCTTGCGCTCCCACACCCGACCCATACGCAACAACGCCGGCGCCCAAGACGGCCGCCCAAGCCTTTCGAAAACGAATCCGCACCCGTTACCCCTACGAAGTCCCCTGGCAGGAGCCAAGGTTATAGACGTGCGGCGAGGTGGTTGCAAACGATCACTCTCGAAAAAGGTGCGGCAGTTCGCGGTCGATTTGCTACAATTTCGTCCTACGTCTGTAGCGCGCAGGAATCCCTCGTTGCAATTGCATGATCTTGCCCAGCCCGGGGTACACCCGTGCTAAGGCCGGCCGTACTCGGCCTGGCGACCGGAGATATATTCCGGGGTGTTGCCATCGGAGCGTCAGGTTCCACTGTTGGCGAAGTGGTCTTCAATACCGCCATGACGGGGTATCAGGAGATCTGTTCCGATCCGTCCTACCGTCAGCAGGTGGTAACGCTGACCTATCCTCACATCGGCAACGTCGGTGCGAACGAGGAAGATCAGGAGTCCGGAAAGGCGCAGATCGCCGGCCTTATCATCCGTGAGCGACCGAGAACCCCGAGTAACTGGCGGGCCGCTGAATCGCTTCCGGCCTACTTGGAGCGCTTGGGGGTCGTCGGCATCGCCGAGATCGACACCCGGCGGCTGACGCGCATTCTTCGCGATCACGGTGCTCAGAGCGGTTGCATCGTCACCGACACCGACGATGCCGATCTGGCCGTAGAGCGAGCACGCGCGTTTCCAGGGCTTTCGGGGTTGGATCTGGCGAAAGATGCGTCGACGACAAGCCCGTACCAGTGGTCCGAACCCAGTTGGGGTCAGGTCGCGCCGAACGCGGACTACCACGTGGTGGTCATGGACTACGGCGTCAAGCGCAACATCCTGCGCCGCCTGGTCGATGTCGGCTGCCGTGTCACGGTCGTCCCGGCGGCCACGGATGTCGATGCCGTGCTTGTCTTGCAGCCGGACGGTGTCATGTTGTCCAACGGTCCCGGTGATCCGGAGCCTTGTGACTACGCCATCGCCGCCGCGCGTGCACTCATGGAGCGTCGTATCCCGGTGATGGGCATCTGCCTGGGGCACCAGATTCTCGGTCTCGCCTGTGGCGGCCGCACGTTGAAAATGAAATTCGGGCACCACGGCGCCAACCATCCGGTGCGCGACGAGCGCACGGGGCAGGTGATGATCACCTCGCAGAACCACGGGTTCGCCGTGGACGAGGACAGCCTGCCCGACACGGTGCGCGTGACCCATCGCTCGTTGTTCGACGGCACACTGCAGGGCATCGAACGCACTGACGTGCCGGCGTTCAGCTTCCAGGGCCACCCGGAGGCCAGCCCCGGTCCACACGATCTGGCGCCTTTGTTCGAACACTTCACGGCCTTGATGAGCACCGCAACACGGTGAATAAGCCGTTCCATCCCGACTTCGACCCGAACTGACACGCATGCCGAAACGCACAGATATCCAATCCATCCTGGTCATCGGTGCGGGACCGATTGTCATTGGACAAGCCTGCGAATTCGATTACTCCGGGACGCAGGCCTGCAAGGCGCTGCGCGAGGAGGGCTTCCGGGTCATTCTCGTCAACTCGAATCCGGCGACGATCATGACGGACCCGGACTCGGCCGACGCGATCTATATCGAGCCGGTGGTGTGGGAGTCGGTCGCCAAAGTCATTGAACGGGAGCAACCCGATGCCCTGCTGCCGACCATGGGCGGACAGACGGCACTGAACTGCGCGCTCGATCTCGCGCGTGAAGGCGTGCTGGACGCTCACGGTGTGCAGCTCATCGGTGCAAGCATCGATGCGATCGACATGGCGGAAGATCGTGAGCGCTTTCGCAAGGCCATGGACGAGATCGGCCTGGCGTCAGCGCAGTCCGAGCTTGCGCACAGCATGGACGAAGCGCGCCAGATTCAGGGTGACCTCGGCTTTCCGGTCATCATCCGCCCGTCCTTCACGATGGGCGGTTCCGGCGGTGGTATTGCCTACAACATCGCCGAGTTCGAAGAGATCGTGAAGCGTGGGCTGGATCTCTCGCCAACCCACGAAGTATTGCTCGAAGAATCCCTGCTGGGTTGGAAGGAATTCGAGATGGAGGTCGTCCGCGACAAGGCGGACAACTGCATCATCATCTGCGCCATCGAGAATCTCGACCCCATGGGCGTGCACACGGGGGACTCGATCACCGTGGCACCTGCGCAGACGCTGACGGACAAGGAATATCAGATCATGCGCGACGCCTCGCTGGCGGTCTTGCGCAAGATCGGCGTCGAGACCGGCGGCTCCAACGTGCAGTTCGCGGTGAATCCCGAGGATGGCCGCCTGGTCATCATTGAAATGAACCCGCGGGTTTCGCGTTCCTCCGCGCTGGCCTCCAAGGCAACGGGCTTCCCGATCGCCAAGGTCGCCGCCAAGCTGGCGGTGGGCTACACGTTGGACGAGTTGGCGAACGACATGACCGGTGGCGTCACGCCGGCCAGCTTCGAGCCGACGATCGATTACGTCGTCACCAAGATTCCACGATTCGCGTTCGAGAAGTTTCCGACGGCGGACGACCGGTTGACCACGCAGATGAAGTCGGTGGGCGAGGCCATGGCCATCGGTCGCAATTTCCAGGAGTCGTTTCAGAAAGCCTTGCGCAGCCTGGAAATCGATGCCGACGGCCTTGATGAAAAGCATGATTTGTCCGACCTGGATGCCGCGCGGCCCGAACTGATCGAGGCGATGACCACGCCGCGGGCTGACCGGATCTGGTCGGTGGGGGACGCATTCCGCGCCGGCATGAGCCTGTCGGAAGTCCACAGCGCCACCTCGATTGATCCCTGGTTTCTCGACCAGATTGAGGAGTTGATCTCGGCGGAGCGATCGCTGTCCGGGCGGACGCTGGCGGAGCTGGATGCCATTGAATTGCGCCAGCTCAAGCGCATGGGCTTCGCCGATCGCCGACTGGCCAAGCTGCTGGGCACGCAGGAGGAGGCCGTGCGCTCGCGCCGCCACCAATTCGGTATTCGCCCAGTCTACAAACGTGTGGATACTTGCGCCGCGGAGTTTCCGTCGGCCACGGCCTACATGTACTCCACCTACGATGAAGCCTGTGAGGCCGAACCCAGCGACCGCCGCAAGGTCATGGTGCTGGGCGGCGGCCCGAATCGGATCGGGCAGGGCATCGAGTTCGACTACTGCTGCGTGCATGCCTCGCTGGCACTGCGTGACGACGGGTACGAGACCATTATGGTCAACTGCAACCCGGAAACGGTGTCGACGGACTACGATGTCTCCGATCGCCTGTTCTTCGAGCCTTTGACCTTCGAAGACGTGATGGAAATCATCGAGATCGAAAAGCCGGAGGGCGTGATCGTCCAATACGGTGGACAGACGCCGCTGAAGCTCGCGCGTCGTCTGGAGGCCGCCGGCGCACCGATCGTGGGCACCAGCCCGGACTCGATTGATCTGGCGGAGGACCGCGACCGGTTCCAGCAGCTCGTCGAACGTCTGGAACTGCGCCAGCCGGCGAACAAGACGGCTCGCTCGGAGGCTGAAGCGCTGCGCCTGGCCGCACAAGTCGGCTACCCGATGGTCGTGCGTCCAAGCTACGTGCTTGGCGGCCGGGCCATGGAAATCGTCTACGAGGATGTGGAACTGGAGCGCTACATGCGCAACGCCGTCAAGGTGTCGAATGACGCGCCCGTTCTGCTGGATCGTTTTCTGGAGGATGCCGTCGAGGTTGACGTGGATGCCATCTCCGATGGCGAGTCCGTTGTCGTGGCGGGCCTGTTGGAGCATATCGAGCAGGCCGGCGTCCACAGCGGTGATTCTGCGTGCTCGCTGCCCCCGTACTCGCTGTCCGACGCCGTGCGTGCGGAGATCTGCCGCCAGGTGCAGGCGCTGGCCCGCGCCCTGCGCGTTGTTGGCCTGATGAATGCCCAGTTCGCGATCAAGGACGAAGAGGTCTATCTGATCGAGGTGAACCCGCGAGCCTCGCGCACGGTTCCGTTCGTGTCCAAGGCGACGGGCCATCCGCTGGCGAAAATCGCTGCGCGCTGCATGCTCGGGCAAACGCTGGACGAGCAGGGGATACAGTCCATCGACGCTCCGGAATACTTTTCGGTGAAGGAATCGGTCTTCCCGTTCGCGAAGTTCCCCGGCGTGGATCCTATTCTCGGGCCGGAAATGAAATCGACCGGTGAGGTAATGGGGATCGGTCGCAACTTCGCCGAGGCTTTCGCCAAGTCACTGGTGGGCGCCGGTGTCGAGATCCCCGGTCAGGGGACGGTGTTCATCTCGGTGCGGGACGCCGACAAGCCACAGGCGGTCGATCTGGCCAAGAGCCTGATCCATCACGGCATGAGCGTGGTCGCGACCCACGGCACAGCCCAATATCTGCGCGAGCACGGCGTGGAGTGCCAGCCGGTCAACAAGGTCAAGGAAGGGCGTCCGCATTGCGTGGATATGATCGTCAACGGCGAAATCCAGTTTGTCGTCAACACCACCGAAGGCCGCAAGGCCATTGAAGAATCGCACTCGATCCGTTCGGCTGCGGTGACCCAAAAGGTGGCTTATTTCACGACGCTTGCCGCCGCGAAAGCGACGGCAATGGCCATGGATTACCGCGGGCAGGTCACGGTCTACCGCGTGCAGGATTTGCATCAATACGGGATCGAGCCGGCAGCTTGAGCAAGTCAAGTCGGCGCCGTCCTGGTGGTGCCCCATCAAACGACGCTAGCTCAAAGCAATCGGCGCCCGACATGCAGGACACAGGCGAGTAGCAACGCCCCGAGCGCGATGACGTCAACGCGGGCAACCCGCATGAGTTCGGGTGTCAGCGCCGGATAGCCGCGTGCCAGCCACAGAAAGCTCGCGACACTGACCACAGCGCAGACCAAGGCGGGGCCGTGCAAGTCGGGTCTTAATGCAGCCAGCGCCAGTCCGACCCCCAGCACCCCGAACAACACGGCGCGGTGTCTTAGCAGCAGGGATTCGGCGGCGTCTAACGCCAGCGGTGTGCCGTACAGCGAGTGCAGCGTGGTGGCGCCCAGCAAGCCGATGGCCGGCGCGATGTGAATCACGCCGACCACCAGCAGAACGCCTGCGACGAGGCGGGTGAGCAGGGGTTCGATCATCAGCTAGCCGTATTGCGGCACGGGGCGGCTCGCGTCGCGTGTCACCCACTCCCGTCGAATCAGGTACAGCAGCGGGCCGAACGAGCCGGCGGTCAGCGTGATCAGCACATACGGCCAGACCGCCACGCCACGGTGTCGGGCATCCCGAACCATCCAGGCGATGGCGAGACAGCACACAATCACCACGTCCGCGAGAATCTGTAGTGCGCCGGGATTGGCCATGCCGGCCTTCCAGATGCCCAGGTAGCCCACCTGCACCATGCTGTAGGCGCTCAGGGCAGAGAAGCCGAGCAATACCAACACCAGGGTGATCAATTTCCAGTTCATGAGTCAGACTCCGAGTTTGCGAGCCAGTACCATCGGCTGAGGGCTGACTCGCCACAACTACCTGCGAGGTCGTTGCCGTGGGTGCGTTCTCGCGCCACGATGCGCCGCAAGACCGGACGAGATGGAATCAATGGCGCTCACACAACAAGAGGTTCAGCTCGGGTTCGCACGTCAACTCAAGAGTTGGCGCGCGGCTCGCAAGCTATCGCAGTTGGAGTTGGCGATGAGCGCCGGCGTTTCACAGCGACACATCAGTTTTCTGGAAGTCGGGCGGGCGCAGCCGAGTCGCGAGATGGTCGCGCAGCTGGCCGCCGCCCTGGACATCCCGCTACGCGAGCAGAATCTTCTGCTGTCGGCAGCAGGGTTTGCTCCCGCGCACACGGAAACGGCCCTGGATGAACCGGGCATGGCGCCGGTGCGAGCCGCGTTGGAGATGATGCTGACGCACCATGAACCGTTTCCGGCGACGGTCGCCGATCGTGCCTGGAACCTGTTGCAGGCGAATGCGGCGATGGGTTGCCTGCTTCGTCTGGCCGGTGACGTTGAGGCCATGTGGGCGCGGGTGTGCCCGGAAGGGACGCGCAACTTGATGAAGCTCACCTTGCATCCTGATGGCCTGCGTTCGTACATCAGCAATTGGGAGGACGTCGCGGCGGAAATCATGACGCGGACGCGCCGAGAGGCTGAGGTCACCGGCAGCGCCGCGTTACAGGCACTTCTGGATGAGGTGGCAAGCTATCCGGGCATCCGAGCCGAGTGGCAGCTGTCCCAGTGGGGACAAAGCCCGGCGCCCGTGTTACCCGTCGACTTTCACAAGGACGGGTTGGAACTTCGTTTATTCACGATGGTGGCGACCTTTGGCACCCCGCAGGACATCACGACGGATGAACTGCGCGTGGAGTCGTATTTTCCGGCCGATGCTGCCACCGATACGATATTGCGCAAGCTGTCACAGGCTGCCGCCTAGGCGGATTCAGCCAGCGGGTGTCGGATCCAGCCGTGCCTGAACCAACGCACCAATCTCCGGGATGGTCGCCGCGAACTCGCTATCGATTGTTGAGCGCAACTGCGGGTAAAACTGCCTGAGTGTGTCGTGCTGGGTGTTCTCGATGCGCCGGTCTGTCACCGACAGCAAGGCTTCGGTGACCTCCGATTGCCGCTCGGTCAGGTACGCCGCGAAGTTGTCGCCTCCCTGTGCCTGGAATGCTTCGAAATAAGGCTCCAAGGCCGTGCAAAATTCGGGGAGAAGACGGTCGATGAGCAGCGGAAGTACCGGCTCGCCGCGGCGAGACTCCGCGACCTTCAGCGCTGTTTTCAATGCCATTCCGGAGAATCCGGACCGTGCGGAAATCTGGGCGGCAACGGCGCCGGCGAGGCGTCCGACCGCAATGGCGCGATATTCGTCGGCGAGCAGGATGTCGGCAAGCGTCATGTAAACGGTACTCCAACGTAATGAGAGGCGGTGTCGCCGTTCCAGTTCCGGCTTAGATAGGCATGTCCGCGCACGGTATTTGTGACCGAGTATGCGAATTGCATGCCGGTCCATGGCAGACCCTCGCGGCGTGGCGCGAATCCTGCTGGTCCGATGTTCCCATAGTGGGGAGCTGACAGGGAGCAAGTCATGCAGGCAACACTGGGTCGGCGGCCGGCAATGCGCCGCAAAGGGGACAGCAAGCGTTCGATGGTCCGCGTGGTATTGCGCGGAGCCGCAGGGGTGGGACTGCTGCTGCTGTTCGTGTTCAAGGAAGTATTGATCACGCATGGGCTATTTCTGCGCACGTTCTTCCGGTCATCGATCTCTGCCACCCCACCACCGATCAAGCTGGACATCGGCTACTGGAACAAGCTCCAGTTCAAGACCATTCTGATCCTACGCTATCTGGCCAAGGACCAGTTCGCTTACCAGCGCTGGATGAAGCGCGTGCACGATCGCATCCTGCATCGTCTGGAGGCGACCGGCGCGCCGGTGCAGTACGGCCCGTCTCTTCCGATTGCCCCGGGTGGGGCGGGAGAGCTGG
>NZ_CAXRDQ010000022.1:0-35297 GCF_964229365.1 Abyssibacter sp.
TGTGACCGCCGACGACGCAACCCGCCCGGAAACGCTCAGGCCAAAGGACCGCGGGGATTCAGTCGACTCTGGAGAGCGCTGGCACCGACCAGCCACCGAAGGGGCAGGAGCCGCGCAAGGCGCTCCAATCTCTCAGGTATCAGGACAGAGGGGCATCGCATCGACACAACCGTGTCGAGATGCCTGTCTTGAAACTTGGAGTACGTATGTCCCAGAGGACCGCATTGTTTGCCCAGCACGAGGCCGCCGGCGCGAAGTTCGTCGACTTTGCCGGCTGGGATATGCCCATTCATTACGGCTCCCAGCTTGAGGAGCATCACGCCGTGCGCCAGGGCGCCGGCATGTTCGACGTGTCGCACATGACCCCGGTTGATGTGCGTGGCGACGGCGCGACCGCCTGGCTGCGGCATCTGCTTGCCAATGATGTCGCCAAGCTGAAGACGCCGGGCAAGGCGCTTTATTCCTGCATGCTGACCGAGCAGGGCACGGTCATCGATGACCTGATCTGCTATCGCATGCGTGACGACTGGTACCGCATCGTGGTCAATGCCGGCACCACCGCCAAGGATGTGGCCTGGATGCAGCAGCAGGCGCCGGCCGGCGTCAGCGTCGAGCCGCGCCACGAGCTATGCATTCTGGCCGTGCAGGGTCCCGAGGCCGTTGCCAAAGCCGCGCCGTTGCTGGGCGAAGCCGGCGCCGCCGCGGCCGCGCTGAAGCCGTTTAACGCCGCCGCTGCAGGCGACTGGTTTGTCGGCCGCACCGGGTACACCGGCGAGGATGGCTTCGAGATCATTGGCCCGGCCCAGGCCATCCAGATCCTTTGGGATGGACTGCTGCAGGCCGGCGTTCGCCCCTGTGGGCTGGGCGCGCGCGACACCCTGCGCCTGGAGGCCGGCATGAATCTCTACGGCCAGGACATGGACGAAACCGTGACGCCGCTGGCCTCCGGTCTGAGCTGGACCGTGTCTTTCGACGACGCCGAGCGCGACTTCATCGGCCGCGCTGCGCTGCAGGCGCAACGCGACGCCGGCGATCTGCCGCGTTTTGTCGGCGTGCTGCTGGAAGGCCGCGGCGTGTTGCGTGCTCACATGGCCGTGCAGACGGCCCACGGCGAAGGCGAACTGACCAGCGGGGGCTTCTCGCCCACGATGGCGCGCAGCATCGGTCTGGCGCGGATTCCGGCCGGCGATGCCGACACGATGGACGTGATCATCCGCGGCAAGCCTGTCCCGGCGCGGATCGTGAATCCGCCTTTTGTTCGTCTGGGCAAGGTCCGCGTGCCGGGCCTGGACGCGACCACTTGATATTCATTCCACGACTTATCGTGCACCCGGAGAGCATCTGATGAGCGACATCCCACAAGATCTGAAATTTGCCGAATCCCACGAATGGGTGCGTGAAGAAGGCGGCGGTCTCGTGACCGTTGGCATTTCCGACCACGCCCAGGAAGCCCTCGGGGATCTGGTCTATGTCGAGGTGCCCGACGTCGGCGCCGCCGTGACCGTGGGTGATGCCTGCGCCGTGGTGGAATCCGTCAAGGCGGCATCCGATGTCTACAGCCCGGTCGATGGCGAAGTGGTCGCCGTGAACGAGGCGCTGGCGGATGCCCCCGAGCTGATCAACAGCGAGCCGTACGGCGAGGGCTGGATCATGCAGGTGCGACTGGCAGACGCCAACGCCCTGGATGACCTGCTCGATGCCGAAGGCTACGCCAACGCCATCGCCGACGAATAATCCTCCCGCCGGCGCGGCATCGCCGCCCGGCGTACTGAAAGGACGGACCCGCGCAGGCGGGCCGTCCCCGCTTGATTCCGGACCCCGCCATGCCGTTTATCCCGCATACCGAATCCGACGTCGAACAAATGCTTGGCGCCATTGACGCACCCAGCATCGAAGCCCTGTTCGATGAAATCCCTGCCGAGCTGCGCTGCGGCCGTCTCGACCGAGTGCCCGAGGGCATGACCGAGATGGAAATCACCCGGCTCATGCACGAGCGTGCCGATGCCGATGGCCGACCGCTGAACTTCATCGGTGCCGGCGCCTACGAGCATCACGTGCCGGCGGCGGTATGGGAGATCGTCTCGCGTGGGGAGTTCTACTCCGCCTACACCCCGTATCAGGCAGAGGCCAGCCAGGGCACGTTGCAGGTCATCTACGAGTTTCAGACCATGATGTGCGGCCTGACCGGCCTGGATGTGTCCAATGCGTCGCTGTACGACGGCGCGACCGCGCTGGCCGAGGCGCTGTTGATGGCCGTGCGCGCGAACCGCAAATCCAAGAGCCGTCGCATTCTGATGCCGCGGTCGGTGGCGCCGGTCTACCGGCAGGTCGTCGAAACCATCTGCTCCACCCAGGGCCTGCAACTGGTCGAGCTGGCCTACGATCCGGCGACCGGCACCACGCCGGAAGCCGCATTGGCCGAACACGCCGGCGGCGACATCACCGCTGTGGTGATCCCGCACCCGAATTTCTTCGGCTGCTTCGAGGCCGTGGATCAATTGACCGACTGGGCGCATGCCAACGGCGCGCTCGCCGTCGCGCTGGTCAATCCGGTTGCGCTGGCGCTGACCCGTGCGCCGGGCGAGTGGGGCGCGCAGGGCGTGGACATCTGCTGTGGCGAAGGTCAGCCGCTGGGCTCGCCGCTGTCTTCGGGTGGACCGTACTTCGGTTTCATGACCTGCAAGCAGGCGCTGGTGCGGCAGCTGCCGGGCCGCATTGTCGGCCGTACGCTGGATCTCGATGGCAAGCCCGGCTTCGCGCTGACGCTGCAGGCACGCGAGCAGCACATCCGCCGCGGCAAGGCGACCTCGAACATCTGCACCAACCAGGGCTTGCTGGTCACCGCGGCGACGATTCACATGTCGATTCTCGGTCCGGCCGGGTTGCAGCAGGTGGCCAGAGCGTCGATGGCGAACACCCGCAAGCTCGTCGATGCGCTGGTCGAACTGCCGGGCGTCGAGCCGGTGTTTTCGGGAACCCGTTTCCACGAGGCCGTGCTGCGGTTCGACCAGCCGGTGCGCCCGCTGATCGATGCGCTGGGCGGCCGCGGCATCGTCGGCGGTTATGCGCTGGAGCCGGTGTATCCGGAGCTGAAGCACTGCCTGCTGGTCTGCGCCACCGAGACCAAGACCGATGCCGATATCGATACTTATGTTCAGACCCTGGCCGCGCTGATGCGCCCCGCCAGCGCTGCCTGAGGCTCACGCCATGACCGAACCCCTGATCTTTGAACATTCCCGTCCCGGTCGCACGGCCGCGGCGCAGTTTCCTGCTGGCGACATCGATGCCGCTGTGCCCGCTGAACTGGCGCGGACCTCCGGACTTGGCCTGCCCGAAGTCTCCGAGTTGCAGGCGGTGCGTCACTTCACCCGGTTGTCGCAGCGCAATTTCTCCATCGATACGCATTTCTACCCGCTGGGTTCCTGCACGATGAAGTACAACCCGCGCGCCTGTAATCGGCTGGCGATGTTGCCGGAGTTTCTGTCCCGGCATCCGCTGGCGCCGGTCTCGGCGAGCCAGGGCTTTCTCGCCTGCATGTTCGATCTGCAGGAAATCCTCAAGGAAGTCACCGGGATGAAGGGCGTGTCGCTGACGCCGATGGCCGGCGCCCAGGGCGAATTCGCCGGCGTGGCCATGATCCGGGCCTATCACGAGGCGCGCGGCGACACCGAGCGCACGGAGATTCTCGTACCGGACGCCGCGCACGGCACCAACCCGGCGACCGCGACCATGTGCGGCTACGTCGCCCGCGAGATTCCCACCGACGCCAACGGTGATGTCGACGTCGAGGCGCTCAAGGCGGCACTGGGGCCGAAGACCGCCGGCATCATGCTCACCAATCCCTCCACGCTGGGCGTGTTCGAGCGCAAGATCTCGGAAATCTCCAAGCTCGTGCACCAGGCCGGTGGCCTGCTGTACTACGACGGCGCCAACCTCAATGCGATTCTCGGCAAGGTGCGCCCCGGCGACATGGGCTTCGACGTGATCCACATGAACCTGCACAAGACCTTCTCCACGCCGCATGGCGGTGGTGGGCCGGGTTCGGGTGCGGTGGGTGTGTCCGAACGCCTGCTGCCGTTCATGCCGATTCCGGTCGTCGGCAAGGCCGCCGACGACAGCTATCGCTGGCTGGACGAGGACGACCTGCCGCAGTCCATCGGCCGTTTGTCCGGCTTCATGGGCAATGCAGGGGTGCTGCTGCGGGCCTATGTCTATGCCCGCATGCTGGGCCGTGACGGCATGCATCGCGTCGCCGAGTTCGCCGCGCTGAACGCCAACTACCTGATGGCCCGGCTGCGGGAAGCCGGCTTTGATCCGGCATTCCCGGATCGCCGCGCCAGCCACGAGTTCATCATTACGCTCAAGCGCCAGAACAAGTCCGTAGGCGTGACCGCGACCGACGTCGCCAAGCGTCTGCTGGACCACGGCTTCCACGCGCCGACCGTTTATTTTCCGCTGCTGGTGCCGGAATGCCTGCTGATCGAGCCGACCGAAACCGAAAGCAAGGAAGCCCTCGATGGATTCATCGACGCGATGATTGCCATCGCCGAGGAAGCCGAGGCCGACATCGAACAGCTACGCGGCGCGCCGTACACCATGCCGGTGCGCCGGCTTGATGATGTCCGCGCTGCGCGTCAGCTGGATGTGCGCTATCAGCCCGAGGCGGCTGCGTAGGTCGACCTTTCTACCCGGTCTGCTCCTTGCCGACGGCCAGGGGCAGACCGGCGATCGCCCGCGATGATGATCTGATCGTGGCATTTCCAAGAACCGTTCAAAGATTCAAGGAGCACCATTCATGACCGCCATCATCTGCGGCTCGCTGGCCTACGACAACATCATGGTCTTTCCGGGCCGCTTCAGTGAAGAGATTCTGCCGGAACGCGTGCATGCGCTGAACGTGGCCTTCCTCGTGCCGGAGATGCGCAAGCAGTTCGGTGGCTGTGCCGCCAACATTGCTTACGCGCTGGGACAACTCGGTGGTGACGGCAAGCCCATGGGCACTGTAGGCGTGGATTTCGGGCCGTACACCGAACGCCTCACCACGCTGGGTATCGACCAGACCTATGTGAAATCGGTGCCGGATGCGTTCACGGCCCAGGCCTTTATTACCACCGACCTGGATGACAACCAGATCACCGCCTTTCATCCCGGGGCGATGAACTTTGCCCACGAACAGGCGATTCCGGCCGAGGCTACGCTGGGTATCGTCGCGCCGGATGGCCGCGACGGCATGATCCAGCACGCCACCCAGTTCGCCGAGGCCGGCGTGCCGTTCATCTTCGATCCGGGCCAGGGTCTGCCGATGTTTGATGGCGATGACCTCAAGCGTTTCATCGAACAGGCGACCCATGTCGCCGTCAACGACTACGAGCAGGCGGTGATGACCGAGCGCACGGGCTGGCAGCCGGCCGAGATCGCCGAGCATGTCGAGGCGCTGATCGTGACCCGCGGCGCCGAGGGCTCTGAGATCTACACCGGCGGACAGATGCTGCACATTCCCTGTGCGCAGGCGGATGCGGTCGTCGATCCCACCGGATGCGGCGATGCCTACCGGGGCGGGCTGCTTTATGGTCTGCAAAAGGGCTATGACTGGCCGACGACCGGGCGGATCGCTTCGCTGATGGGCGCCATCAAGATCGCGCAAAACGGTCCGCAGAACTACCAGATCGACGCGGCCGACTTTGCCGCCCGCTACGAGCAGAATTTCGGTCAGGCCTTTCCTGGCTGAGTGACCGGGCGAAGCTGCGGACACCAGGTTCGCACCAGATCCATCGGGTCCGGGCAGCGGCTTAACCAGTCCGCAGCTTCGTCGGCATGGCAGACGCCGGGAAAGTCGCCGGCATGGTCGCCGATGTCTGCGATGATCTGAAAATGAAGGTGCGGCGGCCAGCCGACATTCTCGTCCGGCGAGCCCAGCCAGCCGATGAGCTGCCCAGCTTCGACGGGTTGGCCCGGCTGCGTCAGCTGTAGCGATGGTCGGGCCAGGTGTCCGTACAGGCTGTACATGGAGTCGCCGTCGGCCTCATGCCCAAGGAGGATGGTCGGGCCGTAATCGCCGAACCGCGCGTTGTCGCCGGTGCTGTGGACCACGCCTCCTCGCGCCGCGTAGACCTCGGTGCCGGCGGGTAGCCAGAAATCCACGCCGAGATGGATCGAGCGCGTGGCGTCACCGTCGGCGAACACCGGGCTCATCGAGTAAATCGCACGATCCTCCGCGTAGCCGCCCAGGGCCCAGTCGCAGCCCGAGGCCGCCACCTGTGCCCGAATCCACTGACCAAAGACCACCGGATCGTCCACCGGGACTCGTTTCAGCGCCGGATTAGTCTCGGACAGATCCAGGTGGAGTACAGGTCGGGCCAGCGGCGACGCTGGCAGCGGTGGGGTCCAGTTCAGCGTGTCGATTTTCATCAGGCGCTCTACCCGGGCGATTCATCGAATTCTGTGCTGCCCATGGCGGGCATTTGATCACGGTTCCCGACTTCGCTGCGCTCGTGGCGAACTCCGTCAGACCTCACAGGGTCCGACTTGTACGGGACTCGCAAGATGCGATACCCATTGATTCCGCGACGACAACGGCGGGTATGGATGACCCAACGCAGAACAGGATGGCTGATGGCCGTCGCGGCGCTCATCGTCGCGGTGATCGCCCTGCGCGCTTATCTGCCCGTTTGGGTGACGCGCGCCATCAATCAGCAACTCGCGGAACTGGGTGGCTACCACGGCCATGTTCGGGATGTGGACCTCGCGTTGTGGCGTGGCGCGTATCGAATCAACGGACTGGTCATTCGTCAGACCGATGCCGGTGATGAACAGGTGCCGCTGGTTTCCGCTCCGCGGATTGACCTCGCCGTCTCCTGGGCCGCGCTGTTCAAGGGTGCTGTGGCCGCCGAGGTCGAGTTTCAAAGCCCGCAAATCAATTTCGTGCATGCGCCGTCGTCGGATCAGGACCAGGCCGGGCAGGGCGTGGACTGGCGCGAGCAGCTACAGGCCTTGTTGCCAATCCGCCTGAACGCCGTTCGGGTATACGAGGGCTCGGTGCATTTTCGCAACTTCGAGGCCGACCCTGAAGTGGATGTCTACCTGACGGACCTGGCTGCGACGGTCACCAATCTCTCGAACGCGGACCGCCGCGACGGTATCCAGGTTGCGAATCTGGATGCGACGGCCCGGGTGCTGGACGGTGCGCCGCTTGAACTGGCGATGCAGTTTGATCCGTTGGGCGAGATGGCCGCGTTTGAATTGGACCTGCGCGTGCGTGACGCCGCGCTCGTCCGACTGGATGACCTGTTGCGAGCCTATGCGGGTATTGATGTTGAAAAAGGGCAGGCCGATCTCGTCGTTGAGCTGGCTGCCCGCGATCGGGTTCTGGATGGCTACGGAAAGCTGCTGCTCCGCGATCTTGATGTGGTGAGCTGGACCCAGGACGTGGAGCGGGACGACGATAACCCGGTGTTGCTCGGCTGGGAGGGGGTGCTAACCGGTGTGCTGACGCTGTTGACCAACCAGCAGGAAGATCAGTTCGCATTGCGGGCCCCCATCACTGGAAAGATCGATGCGCCTCGAGGCCGCGCCTTGGCGGCCGTGATCTCGATCGTCCGCAATGCTTTTGTCGAAGCGCTCAAGGCGGATTTCGAAAGCGCGGATGAAGAGGCGCCGTTCCCCGAGTCTGATCGGCAGCCGGCGCAGGATGGGCCTCGGGAGCGGCATGGACCTCCGGGGCGCCGGCCCGGTTGATCGGGCGCCAGCTTGCCGGCTCGCGGAACCCTGTCGCCTGGAGGCCGTCCAAGCGACATAGCGGAACGGTGCTGCCGTCAAAATCGAAACCATGGCAGGCCGCGGGAGGGTTCACGTCGGAGGAACGACCATGAACAAACTCACGCTGACGCTTACCCTGGCGGCCTTCGCAGGCGGCGCATCCGCCCTCACCGTCTCCGGCGTGGATGTCCCCGAAACCGCAGATGTTTCCGGGCAGGAGCTGGTGCTCAACGGCGCCGGACTGCGCACCAAATACGTGCTCGCGAACGTTTATGTCGCCGGACTTTATCTGCCGGAAAGGTCCAGCAGCGCGGATTCGATCATCGACTCGGATCAAACCCGCCGTATCAGCCTGTTCATGAAACGCGACCTCGATGCGGACACCTTCATGGAGGCGTTTCATGAGGGCCTGGAGAACAACCTGGATAACGAGGACATGCAAAGCCTCGGACCGAAAATCGATGAACTCGACCAACTGTTCGCCGAAGTCGGCTCTCTGAGCAAAGGGGACCGGCTGGACCTCAGCTTCACCGACGACCAGACCGAAGTATCGCTGGACGGCGAACTGCTGGACACGGTGGACGGCGCGCAGATGCAGTCTGCATTGATCAAGATCTGGCTCGGCGAGCAGCCGGCGCAGGATGATTTGAAATCGGCCATGCTCGGCCAGTAGCCCAACGGGCGGAACGCAGGACACGCGCCTCAGCGATCTGGCTGGGGCGTATTCATATGCCGTTGCCGATGATGTCACGCCAGTGCCGCGCCACAGTGGCAGAATCGTCGCCCTTAATTCGGCGCGGGTGCGAGCGTGACAGGCATTATCGAAGTCAACGGGTTGAACAAGGTTTATCGCGGCGGCTTCGAGGCGCTGCGCAACGTCGATCTGAGTATTCGACAGGGTGAGATCTTTGCGCTGCTCGGCCCCAACGGCGCGGGCAAGACGACGCTGATCAGCATCGTATGCGGCATTGTCACGCCCAGTTCGGGTCAGGTGTTGGCCGATGGGCACGACATCATCACGGACTACCGTGCGGCGCGCGCGAAGATCGGCCTGGTGCCGCAGGAACTGACCACCGATGCGTTCGAATCGGTCTGGAACACCGTGAGCTTCAGTCGCGGCCTGTTTGGCAAGCCTCGCAACGACGCCCATATCGAAAAAGTCCTGCGTGATCTGTCGCTTTGGGATAAGCGCGACAGTCGCATCCTGGAGCTGTCCGGCGGCATGAAGCGGCGAGTGATGATCGCCAAGGCGCTGTCACACGAGCCGCAGATTCTGTTCCTCGATGAGCCGACCGCCGGGGTCGACGTGGAGCTTCGTCGCGACATGTGGGCGATGGTCAGCGGTCTGCGCGAAGCGGGGGTGACCATCATCCTGACCACGCACTACATCGAGGAAGCCGAGGCCATGGCCGACCGCATCGGCGTGATTCGCAGGGGTGAGTTGATCCTGGTTGAGGACAAGACCGCGCTCATGGACAAGCTGGGGCAGAAGGAATTGCGACTGCAACTGAGCGGGCGGCTAGCGACCCTGCCGGCGGCCATCGCGCAGCCCGGTCTGGTGCTGTCGGACGATGGCTATCGCCTGACCTACACCTACGATTCGCACAGCGAACAGGGCAGCGTCGCGGCCTTGCTGCGTCAGCTCGGCGAGCACGGGATCGAGTTCACCGACCTGCAGTCCCGGCAGTCCTCGCTGGAGGATATCTTCGTCAGCCTCGTGCACGAGGAGGCCGCATGAACTGGCATGCGATACGGGCGATCTACGGTTTCGAGATGGCGCGTACCCGCCGCACGCTGATGCAATCCATCGCCTCGCCGGTGATCTCGACCTCGCTTTACTTTGTGGTCTTCGGGTCGGCGATTGGCTCGCGCATGGTCGAGATCGACGGCATCAGCTACGGCGCGTTCATCATTCCGGGTCTGATCATGCTGTCGCTTTTGAACGAGAGTATTTCCAATGCCTCGTTCGGGATCTATTTTCCCCGCTTCTCCGGGACGATCTACGAAGTGCTGTCGGCGCCCGTTTCACCGATGGAGATCGTCATGGGCTATGTCGGTGCGGCGGCCTCCAAATCGGTGATTCTCGGCGTGCTAATCCTGCTCACCGCACGGCTGTTCGTCGACTATCACATCGCCCACCCGGTCTGGATGCTCACGTTTCTGGTCACTACGGCGCTCACGTTCAGCCTGTTCGGGTTCATCATCGGCATCTGGGCCGACGGCTTCGAGAAACTGCAGATCGTGCCGATGATGCTGGTCACTCCGCTCACCTTTCTGGGCGGCAGTTTCTACTCCATCAACATGCTGCCGCCGCTCTGGCAGACCATCACGCTGTTCAATCCCGTGGTTTACCTGATCAGCGCGTTTCGGTGGAGTTTCTACGGCGTTGCAGATGTTGCCGTTGAGGTCAGCATCATCGCGATTCTCGGCTTCTTGCTGGCCTGCCTGGTCGGAATCTACTGGATCTTCCGGACCGGCTATCGCCTCAAGGAGTGAGGCCTAGCGCCGAAAAATAGGCGGTGGAGTTGGGGTGCGCCGCATACGCGCCATCGGCCGGCCCGATCCAGGCATAGGCAGCGTGCTGATCCGGCGGCAGCGAATGCAGTGCATCCGGGGTCACTAGCCCGGTCGGGAGCTTGTACGCCAGCACGACGTAATGGGTGCTGATGCCCGGTTCGGCGGCAAAATTCGTGTCGTAGAGGTGTGTGAACGCCCCGACCAGTCGAGCCTGTTCCAGTTGGCCTCGCACGCCGAGTTCTGCATCGCATAGGCGTGCATAGGCGGTCTCCAGGGTCTCGTCCTTGTTGATCCGACCACCGGGCACGAACCAGGTGCCGCGCGCCGGCTCGTTGACCCGCTGACCCATCAGCAACCGCCCGTTGTGTTCGATCAGCAGGTCGATGGACACCAGGGGCGTGTGGCGAACCACATGAAGAAAATCGTCACGGCTGAGCATGGGCAAACTTGGTTCGAAAACGGGGTCTGCCAGAATACAGGCCACCAGCGCTCGACCGGACCGTGCTGGCGACCGGGAAGGGGAGAACACGCGCCATGAGTGAACCACGCATTCCGAACACGATCGGGACTTTCAACATCGTGCGTGTGTTGGGTGAAGGGGCCATGGGGCGGGTGTACCTCGCACAGCAACAAGCATCCGATCGGCTTGTGGCGCTGAAGGTGCTCAAATCCACCGTGCCCGAGTTTGGTCGGCGCTTCTCGCGGGAGATCCGGGTGCTCGGCGCGCTGGAGCACCCTGGTATTGCCAGGCTTTACGATGCCGGAGTCTCTGATGGGCCGGCGGGCTCCATCGCCTATTTCGCGATGGAATATGTCGCTGGCCGAGATCTGCGTGAGGCCGCAGGTGACATGACCCTGCCGCAACAGGTCCGCCTAATCGTGACCATTGCCCGTGCGGTGCATGCGGCGCATCTCAAGGGTGTGGTCCATCGGGATCTCAAGCCGGCCAATATCCTGGTGGGGAAAGACGGCGCTCCGAAGGTGCTGGATTTTGGCGTCGCGCATGTGGCCGATGACGGGGGCACCCAAATGACACGGGTCGGCGAGGTGCTCGGCACCCTGCCGTACATGAGTTTCGAGCAGATGGTCGGAGACGACCATGCCATCGACGCGCGCTGCGATGTCTACGCCCTCGGCGTGATCGCCTACGAGCTCTTCGCTGGCGCACTGCCTTACCCCGACCTGCCGAGCCATAGCCTCGCGGGGGCGCTGGAGCGCTTGCAACGCGGCTCACCCCAGCGGCTGTCGTCGCACTGTGAGGCGGCACGTGGCGATCTCGAAACCGTTGTCATGAAGGCCATGGGCTTCGATGCCGATCAGCGCTATGCATCCGCTGACGAGTTCGCCAATGACCTGGAACGGTATCTGACGCACCAGCCGATCACCGCGCGCCCGCCGACGATTCGCTATGTCGTCGGGCGGTTTGTGCGGCGACACCGGGCCTTGTCAACAATCGCCATCGCTGCCATTGCCGCCGTTATCGTGGCGGGGCTGGTGGCCGCCCAGTTTGCCGTTTCCGAAGCTCGCGCCAGGGCTTTGGCCGATACACGTGCCTCGGAAACCGCGGCCATCAATGCATTTCTTAGCGACATGCTGGTGGCCGTCGATCCGGCGAATGCGCTGGGCAAGGATGTGCGCGTGCTGGATGTGATCGATGCAGCTGAGCTGGACCTGCAAGCGCGATCTGCATTGCCGGAACGGGTGCGTTGGTCGCTGCAGCGACTGATCGGGCGAACACGCGCGCGTCTCGGGGAACCGGGCCGGGGCGTGGACTTGTTGCGCTCGGTGCTTGAGTCCATTGAGACCGCTGATGGCCCTGGCAGTGATGCAGCGTTGGATGCACGCATCGATTTAGCAAGTGCGCTGGAGGCCGCTGGGGAATACCGCTCGGCGCGTGATGCCCTGCAGCATCCCTTGCTCGGCGCCGACCAGAATTCACGCCAGGCGATCAGCGCTGCGGTGCTCCGGACGCGTGCGCTCACCGGCGAAGGTCAACTCGACGAAGCGGTCGCGTTAGGCGTGGCAACGCAACGACGTGCGACGGCCCTGCTCGGTGAATCCGATGAGCTGACCATGGATGCCAGCTACTCACTGGCGGTGGCCTGGCGCGATGCCGGCGAGTACGCCGACGGCATCGCTTTGCTGGAACAGCTGGTCGAGGTGATCAAGGCCAAGCTCGGCGCGCTACACCCCGAGACCCAGACAGCCTTCAATCTGCTCGGGACATTTCTGGAACTCGACGGGCAGCTTGATGCGGCCGAGTCGGTGCTGCGGCAACAGCTGGCCGTTGCGGAATCGGTTTATCCGCCCGGCCACTACGCAATTGCAGACAATCAACTCAATCTGTCGGCGGTTCTTGGCAAGAAGAAGCAGTACGAGGAGTCCCTTGCATTGGCCACGGCGGCGCGCAAGGCCTACGAAGCAGAACTGGGCCTGGCGAATATCCGGACTCTGGCGGCATTGAACTCACAGGCCTACAGCCTGGAAGAGCTTGGTCAGGTCGACGAAGCCGAGGCCACGCTACGCACGATTATTCGTCTGCAACCGGAGATCGGAGCGGCGCACGTCCAGGTTCTGGCGCCGATCAACAATCTGGCCTATCTGCTGATGGGCGCGGGCCGCTATGACGACGCCAACCAGGCTTTTGCCGAATTGATGGAACGCGCCGTGGGCGAAATTGGCGAGTCACATCCTCTGTTTGGGGTTTTCGAGGGCAATCAGGGTTGGTGTCTGGTGCGGTCGGGGCGCGAGGCGGAAGGGCTGCAGGTGCTGGAACGCGCAGCGGGACGGTTGGATGCCACGCTGGGACCGGAGCATGCCCGTACCGTGCTCACACGTGAGCGCATTGAAACCACGCGCGCGAAGCTCGGGAAGCGCTGATGAAAGCAGAGCTTCCCAAGGCGAATCCGAACTGGATGCGGGCGTTCTGTGGATGGTGTTGGCCCTGATCTGACGCTAACGCAGAAACCGAATCGACGGTGCCGGTATGATCCGCGGTCACTCTCCGAGCGGCGCAGCCGAGTACCCACGATGTCCCAACCACCAAGTCTGCGCCTCAAACCGCATACCGATCGCCGTCTGCGGATCGGACACCTCTGGGTGTTCGCCAACGAAGTTGACGTTGCACGCACGCCGCTGACCGGCTTCAAGCCCGGTTCGCTGGCGAGGCTGGAGGATGCGCGCGGCAAGCCGTTGGGGTTGGTGTACGTCAACCCGGCGTCGTTGATCTGCGCGCGCGTGTTGACGCGCAATGCCAAGGCGACCATCGATCAGTCCTGGTTTGCCGAACGGTTTCGGCAGGCCCTGCGCCTGCGCGAGCGCGTCTATCCGGGGGGCTACTACCGGCTGCTGTTCGGCGAGTCCGACGGTGTTCCCGGGCTGGTGGTCGACCGCTATGGCGATGTGCTGGTGGCGCAGAGCACGACCGCCGGGATCGATGCCCTGCGCGATGCCGTCGAGGCGGCGTTGCAGGAGACGTTGTCGCCCGCAGGAATCTACTGGCGCTGCGATGCGCCGGTGCGCGCCTTGGAAGGACTGGAGCCCGAGACCCGCGAGGTCGGCGTAATTCCGGACGAGATCATCGTGCCGGAAGCCGGGCGGACCTTCGCCGCATCGCTGAAATCTGGCCAGAAGACCGGCTGGTACTTTGACCAGCGCGACAATCGCCAACTGGTTGCACAGCTGGCACCGGGCCAGCGAGTGCTGGATGTGTTCAGTTACATCGGTGGCTTTGGTGTCACCGCGGCCGTCGCCGGCGCGCAATCCGTGACCTGCGTGGATGCCTCTGAAGCAGCTCTGGAGCTGGCGCAAGCGAACGCCCAGCGCAACGGTGTTGCCGTGGAGACCCGAGCCGGGGATGCGAAAGCGGTGCTGCAGCAACTGCAGACCGAACAGGCGCGCTTCGATCTGGCCATCGTCGATCCGCCGGCGCTGATCAAACGCAAGAAAGACATCGCGGCGGGTACGCACCACTACCAGCAACTCAACAGCCTGGCGATGCAGGTGCTGGCGCCCGGCGGTCTGTTGCTGGCGGCGTCCTGCTCGCACCATTTATCGGCCGACGCGATGCGTGGCGCCCTGCGCAAGGCCGCCGCGGAAGCCGGGCGCAAATTGGTGGTTCTGGCTCAGCGCGGCGCCGGGATGGATCATCCCGTGCATCCGGCCATACCGGAAACCGAGTACCTCAAAGCGTTTTTGTGTGCGGTCGAGGGGTAGAACTCCGCCACGGTCCTGTCACGCGGGGCACTACAATGTCCGAACATTACAGGGAAGCCCATCATGCTCGTTCATCCCAATTTTGATCCGGTCGCCATAGCGCTCGGGCCGATCAAGGTGCACTGGTACGGTCTGTCGTACTTGGTCGGATTCACGCTGGCCTGGGCCCTGGGGCGGTACCGCGCGCGCCAGGCAGACTGGCCGTGGAACAAGGACCAGATCTCGGACCTGCTGTTCTACGCGGTGCTGGGGATCATTCTCGGCGGGCGCCTCGGCAGCGTGTTCTTCTACAACTTCGAAGCATTTCTGGCCGATCCCACCATGATCTACAAGGTCTGGCAGGGCGGCATGAGTTTCCATGGCGGCCTGATCGGGGTGATCGTCTGCCTGATGTTTTTCGCCCGAAAAACACAGAAAGCCTTTTGGGAAGTGGGCGACATGGTCGTGGTACTCGCTCCGGCCGGGTTGTTCTGCGGACGGATCGGCAACTTCATCAATGGCGAGCTATGGGGCGGGCCAACGGATCTGCCCTGGGGCATGGTCTTTCACAGCCCGGCGGCCGGCGACATTCCCCGGCATCCGTCACAGCTTTACGAAGCCGGGCTGGAAGGTCTGGTGCTGCTCGCGATTCTCTGGTTCTTCACGGCGCGCCCGAAACCCCGCATGGCGGCATCTGGGCTGTTCCTGCTGCTGTACGCGTTGTTCCGCTCGCTGGTGGAGTTCGTCCGCGAGCCGGATGCACATATCGGCTACCTCGCCTGGGGCTGGTTGACCATGGGGCAGGTGCTGTCGGCGCCGATGGCCGTCGCCGGCATCGTTTTGCTGGTTATCGCCTATACCCGCAAAATCTACGATCGACCGCTCGCCAAAACCTGATGAAGCAATACCTCGACCTGATGCAGCACGTGCTGGACCACGGCACCGAAAAGAGTGATCGCACCGGCACGGGCACCCGCTCGGTGTTCGGGTATCAGATGCGCTTCGATTTGTCGCAGGGCTTTCCCATGCTGACGACCAAGAAGCTGCATCTGCGCTCGATCATCCACGAGTTGCTGTGGTTCATCGCCGGCGAGACCAACACGGCCTATCTCAAGGCCAACGGCGTGTCGATCTGGGACGAATGGGCGACCGAATCCGGTGATCTTGGCCCGGTTTACGGCAAGCAGTGGCGGGCCTGGGAGGGGCCCAACGGTGTCGTCGTCGATCAGCTCGCCGAGCTGGTGCAGAACCTCAAGACCAACCCCGACTCGCGGCGGCATGTGCTGTCGGCGTGGAACCCGACCGTGCTACCGGACCCGGGCAAGTCACCGGTGGAGAACGCCGAGGCCGGGTTGCAGGCGCTGCCACCCTGCCACTGCCTGTTCCAGTTCTATGTGGCCGACGGCAAGCTCTCCTGCCAGCTCTACCAGCGCAGCGCGGACATATTCCTCGGCGTGCCGTTCAACATCGCCTCCTATGCGCTGCTGACGCTGATGCTGGCCCAGGTCTGCGGCTACGAGCCGGGGGATTTCGTCCACACGCTGGGGGATGCCCACCTGTATCTCAATCACCTGGATCAGGCCCAGCTACAATTGACCCGTGAGCCGTACCCGCTGCCGACGATGCGCCTTGAGCCTTCGATTTCGAACATCGAAGACTTCCGCTTCGAGCACTTCACGCTAGAGGGTTACCAAAGCCATCCGCACATCAAGGCGCAGGTCTCGATTTGAAGCTCGTGGCGGTGGTCCGGGTTAGACCTACACTGGTCGGAGGTCGCGCAACCGACATGTGACGTCATTTTTCGAATGACGGGGGCCTCGTTGACGAGAAGCAGAAGCTGTAGCGTTGGTATGGCGTCTCCTGATCCTGTACGAAGTTAGCCCACTCGTCGGTTTCGGTCACGGGATGCGTTCTTCCGGGGATTTGCGCCCGGCACTCGACTGATGCGGATTCCAGATTACTGTCAGGTGCCACGCTGTCCTTGCAGGTCGCAGTCACCTGCACCGGCCGCTCGCTGTCATCGTAATAGAGTGTTGCGTAAAGCGCGGAGGTGTCAGAACTGACCAACGCGCAAAGGTCGGACGCCGAGTAGTCCGCGAGTCCGTCCCCGCGGATTTCTCCATACACGAGATGAACCAGCGTGACGCTGTCACCCTCCGCATCGAACACGATCTCGTCGTAGCACTGAACATCCAACCCTGCTGGTAACTGCTCGTTGATCGCGATTGTCGTAGCGGGCGGAGCGGAGCCGGTGAATGGTTCTTTGTCGGTAGAACCACATTGGGGGAAACGGCTCACGTCCGGGCTGGGCACGTGGCCAGCTTGCGGCTCTCCATCTGAGCAGCCAGAAATTCCGAAAAGCGCAACCATGGAAAGTAACGCCCGAGACAAAAATCGACCTGTTATTTGGTATGACATGATCATCTCCTAAGTTGCCATCCAGTATGGCTCGGAGATGTCTAGTAATGCCATGGCGATTCATGGCGATTCAGACGGCCGGCCCTCGCGAACGCGATCCCAGGCTTTGAACTCGGCTGCTCCGGCTTTCGTTCGTGACAGTGATCGGATAGTGCTTTGCCATAGATTGGAGGCCGGGTGGGGTTGCGGCAGGCGTCCAGTTCCATGAGAGTCGCATGCTCACAACCGGAGAAATTAAATGGTGGCGTCACTGTTCAGGGCGCAGGTCTCGATTTGAAGCTGGTCGCGGTGGTTGCGGCCGACGAGAACAACGTCATCGGCGTCGACGGCGATCTGCCCTGGCGCTTGCCGAATGATCTGAAGCATTTCAAGGCGGTGACGCTGGGCCATCCCATCCTGATGGGACGCAAGACCTACGAGTCCATCGGTCGTCCGCTACCGGGGCGTCAGAATCTCGTGCTGACCCGGCAGCCGGACTGGCGTGCCGAGGGTGTCACCGTTGTGCAGACGGTTGACGCCGCGTTGTCCGCGGCCGCCGATGCTTCGGCCTTGATGCTCGTCGGCGGCGGTGAGGTTTACCGGTTGTTCTGGCCGCAGATCTCGGTCATTGAGTTCACCCGTGTGCACACCCGCGTTGTCGGTGACACCCGGTTCCCGGCATTTGGTGAGCCGGATTGGCGGTGCGTACAACGCGATCACCACGCGCCGGACGCGCGTCATGTCCACGCCTACAGCTTCGAGACCTGGGAGCGGTGCGGGGCGGTTCTTCCTGCCGGGGGTTGAGCGCAATGCGAGCGGGTCCGGTGATGGTTTGCGCGTGGGCGAGGCGTTTGCGGGGTTGGCGTTCGGGCCTGTTGTGTCTGCCGCTGCTCGCCGCCTGCCTGGGCCCGCCTTATGAAACGGGTCGGGTACAAGATCTGGTGCCGGGTGCTCGCGAGCAGGCCGTGCGGGTCGATGGCCGCAGCATCCATTGGGTCGAGGTCGGTGATGAGGCAGCTTCGCCGGTGCTGTTCATTCACGGCACGCCCGGGAACTGGCAGGCCTACGCCGACTATTTGAATGCGCCGGAACTGGCCGGGTTTCATCGCATTGCGGTGGATCGTCCCGGCTTTGGTGAATCGGCCGAAGGGGGCGTGGAGCCCAGCCTGTCCAGGCAGGCGGAATTACTCGCCGAAGCGTTCGCCGATCTGCCGCCGATGATTCTCGTGGGCCATAGCCTGGGTGGGTCGCTCGCGATGCAACTGGCGCGTGATGCCCCGGATCGCATCGCCGGGATTGTGCTGGTCGCCGCCTCGTTGGACCCCGCGGTGGAAGCGCCGCGCTGGTTTAACCGCGTGGCGTCATGGCCCGTTATCCGTGCTGTCGTTCCTGATCCGCTGGCCAAGGCCAATGTCGAGGTGCTGGTATTGCAGCAACAGTTGCAGGCATTGTGGTCAGGCTGGACGGTGCCCCGGCTTCCCATTGTGCTGATTCAGGGCATGGAAGATTCGCTGGTGCGCCCTTCGACGGCCGATTTCGCGGAATCCAGGCTGGCGGCTGAATCCGTCACCATTCATCGCATCGAGAACGCAGGACACTTTGTGTTGTGGGAGCAACCGAGCTGGACCATCGAAGCCATCTTGCGACTGGCGGAGCCGTGAAGTGGCTGATCGGGCTGGTGCTCGTCTTGAGTCCGCTGCTCGGGTGCGCCGAAGCTGTGGAGCCGGTCCAGCCTGTCCCGCCGGCCGAATTGGAGCCGCTGCCTGAACGTTATCCGATCGTTCGCGAGATCCTGTTCAAGGGCAACACCGTCACCAAGCGCAAGGTCATGGACCGCGAAATGCGCATCGAGGTCGGCGACCCCGCCCGCCCCAACGACATCAAGGACAGCCGTCAGGCGATCCAGAATATCGGCCTGTTCAAGCAGGTGATTGTCGACCAGGTGCCCGTCGATGGTGGTGTGGCGCTGGTGTTCACCGTGGTCGAGAAGTGGTACCTGCTGCCGTATCCGCGGCTGGACTACAACAGCGATCGCGAGTTCGCCTTCGGCTTCAAGCTCGACTGGTCGAACCTGGGCGGGCTCAACCACCAACTCGAAGCGCTGGTCTCCCGCCAGGAGAACGCTGAGGATGACCGCGGCGATGCCACTGAGTTCGAGTTCGACTATTTCGCGCCGTACGCCTGGGACTCTGCAATCGATGTTGGCCTGGGTGTCTCCCACGACATCACGCCGATAGAGGAAGAGGACGCTGCCGGGGAGATCATCAACTACAAGGAAGACTACTCGCGCTTCAGCGTGCTGGCGTTACGCCGGCTGACGCCTGGCCACGGCAGCCAGGGCTGGCGTATTGGCGGTGGCTTGTTATGGCAGAACGAGACGCTGCGAGGCACCGAAGCGCCGTTGGAGAACGGCATGGCGACGGCGGCGGTGATCCAGGGGCGTTACGAGCAGATCGACGATCGGCTCTACAGCCAGGCAGGCTGGCAGTTCGGCTGGCGTGTCGAGGCTGCCAGCGAAGACATTGCGTCGGACTACGATTACATCGACCTGCGGCTAAGCTATTTCCGCGCCATACCGCTGTGGGATGTGCCGCACCAGACATTGCGGATACTCGCGGATGTCGGTTCCTACCACGGCGGCCCCCGCGACTTTGATGCTTACGGGCTGGGTGGGGGCAGCAATTTGCGAGGCTTCGACAAGGAAGAGTTTGAAGGCGACGCCTACTGGCGCTTGAGTCTGGAATACCAGCGCCCACTGTTCGGCTACAAGCCGGTGCGCGGCCTGGTTGTCATGGATCTGGGACGGACCTACGAGGATTTCGACGACCTGACGCTCAGCCACACCCAGGCCGATGCCGGCATCGGCCTGCGTTGGCGGATCCAGACCTTCGTCGATCTTACGCTGGAACTGGGCTACGCCTGGCCGCTGACCCGTGGCGGCTCGGAACCGTTTTTCGGCAAGCTTTAGCCAGGCAGAACCGTCGAGTGCGGCACGGCGGTCAGTGTTCCGGGCAGGCGGCTATGCGATGATCGGCGGCCAATCTTTTTCACGGGACACCCCATTTCCATGTCTGATCTAAACGCCGCGTTTGAACAAGCTCAGAAAGACGTCAAGACGCTGACCGAGCGTCCCAGCAACGATGACCTGCTCGAACTCTACGCCTTGTTCAAGCAGGGTTCGGCCGGGGACGTGTCCGGCAAGCGCCCCGGCATGCTGGACATGGTGGGGCGTGCGAAATACGACGCCTGGGCGAAGAAGAAGGGCACCGACAGCGACACCGCCAAGCAGCAGTACATCGACAAGGTCGAGGGCATGCTCGGCTGATGCCGGCCGCTTTCGACTGGAGTGATCCGCTCAGGCTGGAGGACCAGCTGGAGGCGGATGAACGGGCCATGCGCGACGCGGTTCGGGCTTACGCCCGCGATCAGTTGATGCCGCGTGTGGTCCAGGCATTTCGCCACGCCGAGTTCGACCGCGAGATCCTGCGCGAGATGGGCGGGCTGGGCATGTTGGGTTTATCGCTTGATGGCCCCGGATGTCCTGGCGGTTCGCATGTGGCGTATGGCCTCGCGGCCCGCGAGATCGAGGCGGTGGATTCCGGCTATCGATCGGCCTTGTCGGTGCAGAGCAGTCTGGTGATGTACCCGATCCACGCCTTCGGTTCGGAGTCGCAGCGCCAGCACTGGTTGCCGCGATTGGCGAGCGGCGAGGCGGTCGGCTGTTTCGGGCTGACCGAGCCGGATCACGGCTCCGACCCCGGAGGCATGACCACCCGCGCAAGACCGGATGGTGACGGCTGGCGGCTTAGCGGCGCTAAGACCTGGATCACCAATGCGCCGATTGCCGACGTGCTGCTGGTCTGGGCCAAAGATGCGGACGACCGCATTCGCGGATTCCTGATCGAGCGCGGTGCTGCCGGCCTGAGCACCCCGACCATCGAAGGCAAGTTCAGCATGCGTGCCTCCATCACCGGCCAGATCGTGCTGGATGATGTTCGCGTCGGTGCCGAATCCGTCCTGCCGGGCGTGAGCGGGCTCAAGGGGCCCTTCTCCTGTCTCAACAAGGCCCGCTACGGCATTAGCTGGGGCGCCATGGGTGCGGCGGAAGCCTGTTGGCATGCAGCACGGCAGTACGCGCTGGACCGCAGGCAGTTCGGCAAACCACTGGCCGGCACGCAGCTGGTGCAGAAAAAGCTCGCCGACATGCAGACCGAGATCGCACTGGGGCTGCAACTGTCGTTGCGTCTGGGCCGGTTGCTCGACGCCGGTCAGGCTGCCGCGGAGATGATCTCGCTGGCCAAGCGCAATGCCACCGGCAAGGCCTTGGACATTGCCCGTCTGGCCCGGGACATCCACGGCGGTAACGGCATCGTCGACGAGTATCACGTGATCCGGCATTTGATGAACCTGGAGACCGTGAACACCTACGAAGGCACGCATGATGTACACGCGCTGATTCTCGGGCGCGCGCAGACCGGGATCCAAGCCTTTTACTGATCGATGGGCGTAAGCAAAAAAACCCGCTGCCGGCGGTCGCGAGGGATGCCCCCCTTTATCGGCGTCCACCCAGAGTGACCCGGCACTCAACGTAGTTTGAGCCTTGTGGTACGGCATTTGCTATGCCCCTGCCGTTCTCTATTTTCTGACGCCAAGGATTGCACGGTTGCCCAAGGACAGGGCGAAACGCGTATTGCTGGACGTCAACATGATCAAACTGCACCAACTGAATCTGGCCTTCCTGGGGATGGTCACCTGGCTGCTCGCCGCAGCATCGGTCTCTGCTTTCGAAACCACGCCTGCCGCCGGCACCCTGTCGCTGGACACGCCGGTGCTGGAGTTCAGTGGCACCACCGACGCCGCCGCCAACGTCACCGGCGTGTGCATCACCGGCACGGTGGACTGCGACGAGTTCGCGCTCACGGTCGACCTGCCTTCGGATGTGCTCGCGACCTACCCGAATCTCAAGATCCGGGTATCGATCGTGGCGGAATTCGACGATATGACCGGCGACTACGATTTGTATGTGAATGATGCCAGCGGCACGGAGGTCGGTGCTTCGGCCACGGCCTCCGGTTCCGAATCCACGGAGATTCCTGCACTGGCCGGCACCAACGACTACACGGTCGTGATCCTGCCGTACACGGTGTTGCTCAATAGCTATGCGGGTACGGTCGAGCTGATCGGGCTTGGCGGCGGAGGCTCCGGCGGTGGGGCCGGAGACGGTCCCAACGCATCCGGGACGGGCTACCCGGATGATCTGCCGCTAACCGACGTGCCGCGCACGGTCGTCAGTGTTATCGACTCCGGGGTGAATCCCTACCACGCGTTCTACCACGCAGGCAGCCCGATCTACCCGATTGGCGCCGAGCCGACGGCGGTCAGCCTGCCGGTACTTCAGGATTTTGGTATCGAGCCGGACTGCGCCATCAACCTCAAGCGGACCGGCGACTTCGCGGCTGACTACCAGGCCGATGTCGACAGCGGATTGTGGGAGCAGGCCTCGATATGCGACATGGTGTGGTTTGTCGGCACCAATGTGCTTGCCAAGACGTTCGGTCCCGGCAGCCGTCCGTATCTTCCGGATACCGAGAGCGACACCCACGGAGTCGGCACCTCGGCGGCCGTGCTGTTCGCCAACCCGGAAGCCGTGCTCGTCTTTGTCGAGGGCATCTCGGATGCCAGCGAAACCTTCGCGATGACACATCCGGCGATCGACTTCGTGTCCACCAGCTATGGCGCCATCGGCAGTATCCCGAGCACCGATCATCTAACCGACAGCTTCGTGGGGACCTACGACTGGGGCAAGCTGCACTTCGGCGCCTGTGACAACTCGCCGTCACCGGCCATCCAGGATTCGACCTGCGGGCCGTGGTGGAGTGTCGGCATCGCCGGTTTTGAGGAGACGCAGGCCAACGAGCCGGGCGACTCCTCCAACGGCCGCCAGATCGTCTCCGGCACCTTCCCGGACTTCATTGCCGACTTCACGCAAACCCTGCCGTACTGCGCCGAGTGCGAGGATGGCTACGATGACGGCGTCGGTGGCACCAGTTTCGCGACGCCGCGTTCGGCCGGCACCGCGTCGAAGATACTGCTGGAGGCGCGCCGCGCGCTGAACTACCTGGGTGGTGCCTACATCGGCAACGGTCGTCCCTTGATGGCCGCCGGTATTCTCGACGGGCAGCCGCTCACGATCACCAACTGGCAGCTACGCCGTGCCCTCGAAGAGGCGGCCTGGGTGCCGGGCGCCGCGGACTACGATCCCGCGCTGGGTGTGGGCGAGTTGGCCGCGCCGATCCTCGATCCGGCGGCTTGGGTCCAGGTCGGCTGGGGAGTGATTTCCCCGGCTGATGAGGCCGAGGTGATCAGCAAGACGCTCAGCCTGCTGGGCATTACCGACGGCGACGTCACCGGCAAGGACGCCGGCTTCTGCGAGTTCCAGAATGGCCTGATCGCCACCCGCAAGCTGTATTGGGACACGGTGACGGTCGACAGTCAGACCTTCCTCAACGCCCCCAGCCCGGACCCGTACATTTATTGCGATTCCACTGCGGCACTCACCGCCGATACGGGCGATGGCAGCCCGCAGGACAGCGATGGTGACACCGTGACGGACGATGTCGACAACTGCCCCGTCACACCCAACACCGATCAGGCCGATGCCGACGCGGATGGTTCTGGCGATGCCTGCGAGAAGGGCGCCGTCGGCGGCGGTGAGCCGGAAGAACCCGAGGATCCGGAAGAGCCAGAGGAGCCTGTGGGCGACACCGGGGATGACGAGGTTCAGTCACCCACGGGATCTGCTGGCGCCATGCCCTGGCTGGCGATGCTGTGGCTGTTGACCGCCGTGGGTCTGCGGCGACGCGGCAACGCGGGCTGAACTGCGATCTAGAGCATGGCGGCAGACCAACCTCTGCCGCTATGCTCCGCGTTTGCACCCACCTTTTGCCCGTTAGGAAAGCCATGAATCGTTTACTCACAGTCGCACTGCTGGGCCTCACGCTCGTATTCGCAAGCGCGTTGACGCCACTTCAGGCACAGGACAAGCCCGCGGCGGTGCTGTTTCATGCCGACTGGTGTTTGAACTGCAAGCTGATGAAACCGAAGCTGGCTGCGTTGCAGGCCGATTACGGCGACCGCATCGAGTTCATGCGGGTGGATTACACGACGGATGCCGCGCGGGTGGAGGGCAAGGCGATCGCCAAGGCGCGTGGATTCTCAGCGCTTTATGCCGAAAACCGCTCCACCGGCTGGGTTGTGCTGCTACAGCCCGATGGCACGGAGACCGGCACCCTGACGGTGACGATGGAAGACGAGGAAATGCGTCAGGCGCTGGATGCCTTGCTCGCTGCCTCGTCCGGCGCGTAGAGGTAGTTTCGCGTCAGCGGCAGGCGCTCCAAATCATGCGTGAGCTGCAGGTGGAACACCATCATGTCGCCTGCTTCAAAGCTGGCCTGCGAGCCGCATAGATAGAACTCCCACATCCGGCAGAATGCCTCGTCGTAGGTCTCGACCCATTGCGGTCGTACGGCGGCGAACCGCTCGCGCCAGGCCGCCAGTGTCTTGGCGTAGTGCAGGCGCCAGATCTCGATGTCGTTGCTTAGCAGGCCATGCGGTTCCAGCGCCTCGGCGGTTTCCGATAGGGCGGGGATATAGCCGCCTGGGAAGATGTACTTCGCGATCCAGGGGTTGGTCCGCCCTGGTGGCGAGAATCGCCCGATGCTGTGAATCAGCGCCGTGCCATGGGGCTTCAGGCACCGGCGAACCTGGTCGAAATACGTGCGGAACTGCGGCCGTCCGACATGCTCAAACATGCCGATGCTGACGATGGCATCGAAGTCGCGATCCAGGGTCCGGTAGTCCAGCAACTCGAACTGCACCCGCTGGTCGAGTCCGCGCTCCCGGGCGCGTTCACGGGCAACGGCGAGTTGCGCCTGAGACAGGGTGATGCCGGTGACGCGAGCGTTGTACTGCTCGGCAAGAAACAAGGCCATGCTGCCGAAGCCGCAACCGATATCCAGCACCTCGGCACCCGGTTCAAGGTCCAGCTTGCGGGCGATGTGGGCGCACTTGGCCTGCTGGGCCGCTTCCAGCGACATGTCGGGCTCGGAAAAATAGGCGCAGGAATAATGCAGGTCCGCATCGAGAAAGCTGGCATAAAACGCTGGCGGGCGATCGTAGTGGTGGCTGACATTGCGCCGGCTGAGCTGGCCGTAGTCCCATTGCCGCAGGTTGCCCTGCAGCTTGGTGATCTCGCGTCCCACGCGGCCAGGTTCCAGGTCTTGCTGGATGAGCGCGGCCACGCGGAGCACATCGATCAGCGCGCAGTCGGCAGGCTCCCAGAGCCCCGCCACATAGGCCTCGCCAAAGCGCATCTTCGGGTCCAGCGCAACGCGCCGGAGCACCGAGGCATCACGCGCGCGAATGCCCGCCTGCTGCGCGCCATCGCCCAGCACGTAGCGCGCGCCATCATCGAGCTCGATCGTTAGAGCAGCCCGATGAATCTTGCGTCCCAGCATGTCCAGCAACCACTGCATGGCCTGAACAATTACTGCCGTCGTGTTCACCCTGTCAAGCGGCTGGCGGCCCGCCGCTGCTGGTTGCTAGAGGGCCGAGATCGCCGCGTCCAGACGTTTTTCGGAGACCTTGATCGCCGTTCCCAGAGGTTGGGCGAACACCTGAACCCGGAACTCCTCGACCATCCAGCGCAGCTGCACCAGCGTTTCCGTCGGTTCTCCGCGGCGGGCGGCCCGAGCGGCCAGTTCCTTGTAGCGATTCCAGTACCGCTGCACCGGGCGGGCGCGCTCCTTGTCGCGGTTGATGTCTTCCTGCGCGAGCTTGTCCAGCCGCATTTCCACCGCTTTCAGATAGCGGTCGAGGTGCCTGGGGTCCGGCAGGCATCGTAGACAGCCCGTGAACACCAGGTGGTCGAGCTGATCCTGAATGTCGTTGACGGCAGGCATCCAGGGCAGGGGGATGTTGCGGCTCAGGCGCTTCTTCAGCGCGACCCAGCGGCGCAAGGCCGGCGCGGCGCGTGCCCAGATCGCCAGGCCGTCCGCCACCGCCTGTGCGCGGACGGTCTCGACCAGCGACTGATACTCGGACTGGCTGCGTGGCACGGCATCCAGACGTTGGTGGATCAGCGTTTCGAGCAGGTCGGCGAACAGCACGGGTTCCGGGTCGCGCTGCAGCCGATCGCTCAGGCCGGCCGGCGCCAGTGCTGCGGGTGGCGGCTCTGGCAGCCGGGCTGCAGCCAGCAGTTTCAGATCGTCCAGCTCGCGTTTCAGAAACCGGGTCTGCTGCGGTATGGCCAGGCGGACCAAGCGGATCACCCCCTGGCGATGCCAGCGTGCGGCCTTGTCGGCATCGTCGACCAGTTCCAAATCCACTGACTGGCCGCGGTCGACCAATGTCGGCACGGCGGAAAAACGCACGCCGCCATGGTCCAGGTCCACTGTCTCCGGCAGGTCGTCAACATCCCAGTCGGTCAGGCCGGTGCGGGCGAAGCCATCGTCCGGCAGGGTTTGCACGGCCTCGCGCGCCTGGGCGCCGAGCTGGTCCCGCAACGCGTCGATATCCCGGCCAGATGCAAGCAGTTCGCCACCATCTCCCACCACTTCGAAGCGCATTCGAAGATGGGGCGAGGCCTCGAAATCCTCCCAGACCGTGGCCGGCAAGGGCGCACCGGTCATCCGGTGCAATGCGTCGCGCAGCACGGCTTCCAGCCGGCCTTCGGCGAACGGGAGCGTCTCGCGCAGCCGCCGCGCCGTGTCAGGCACCGGGACAATCTGCCGGCGCAGCGACTTGGGCAAGGCCTTGAGTCGCTCGGTGATGGCATCCTCCAGCATCCCGGGCACGAGCCAGTTGGCGCGTGCGGCATCAAACTGATTGAGCAGCGGCAGCGGCACCACGGCCGTGATGCCATCTTCCGGATGGCCGGGTTCGAAGTGGTAGCGCAGTGCGATCCGGGTAGAGCCCATGCCCAGCGTTTCCGGGTAGTCCTGCTCGGGCAGGCTGAGGCCGGCATGCCGGAGCAATGTTGCCTCGTCAAAACGCAGGCCGGTGTCCGGATTGGATTTCAGCCACTGCTGCAGCGACACGCGGTCGCGGATATCGGCCGGCAGGCGCTCGTCATAAAACGCGAACTGTGTGACCTCATCCACCAGCAGATCACGGCGTCGAAACCGCGCTTCCTGTTCGGCGATGGATTCGACCAGCGTTCTGTTGTGCGCGAGAAACGCCGGTTCCGTGCGCCCCTCCCGGACCAGCCGCTGCGGTATCAATGCTTCGCGAATGAAGAGCTCGCGGGCCGCCTCGGGGTCGATACGGCCGAAATCGACCTTGCGGCTGTCGGCCAATGGAAGCCCGAACAGGCGAATCCGTTCGCTGGCCTCAACCCGGCCACTTTTGACCGACCAGCGCGGGTCGTACTGCTCGCGTGTCAGCAGGTGGGCGCCGGCGCTTTCGATCCATTCCGGCTCAACCTTGCCGATCTGGTGCGCATAAAGCCGGGAGGTTTCGAGAATTTCGCCGGCGACGATCCACCGTGGCGACGCCTTGGCCACGCCGGAACCGGGAAAGATGCGGAACTTGCGGTTGCGCGCGCCGATGTATTCGCCGCGCTCGTCGTGCACGCCGATCTGATCGATGAAGCCGGCCAGCACGACCTCATGCAGCGCGCGCAGGTCAGTGCCGGCCAGCTCGCCGCGCGGTGGTTCGGCGGGCCATTGCAGGTCGCGTTCGATCTGCCGCAGCTGGCGTGCCAGGTCTTCCCATTCGCGCATGCGCATGAAGTGGATGAAATGCCGGTGGCACCAGCGCCGCAGGCCGTTGGTGGACTCATCGCGCTTGGCGGACTGAAACGCGTCCCAAAGCTTGAGCAGGCTGATGAAGTCGGATTGCTTGTCGGTGAACTCACGCTGCGCCTCGTCGGCCGCCTGGCGCTTGTCGGCCGGTCGCTCGCGCGGATCCTGAATGGTCAGGCCGGCGCAGAGCACGCGGACGGCCGGCGCGATCTGCGCCGCCTGACCGGCGATCAGCGCGCGACCTATCCGCGGATCCAGCGGCAGGCGAGCCAGTTGCTGGCCGAGCCGGGTGATGCGCCCGCGCTCGTCCATCGCCTTGAGCATCTGCAACAGGCGCATGCCATCGCGGATATAGCGCCCCTCAGGCGGGTCGATGAACGGAAAGGCCTCGATCTCGCCGAGCTGCAAATCGGCCATGGTCAGCAGCACGCTGGCGAGATTCGTGCGGCGGATCTCCGGATCCGTGAACGGCGGGCGGTTGTCGAAGTCGTCCTCGTCGAACAGGCGGACACAAATACCTTCGGCGACCCGCCCGCAGCGGCCCATGCGCTGCTTGCAACTGGCCTGCGACACCGGCTCGATGGGCAGACGCTGCACGCGTGAGGCGGTGGAGTAACGGCTGATGCGCGCCAGCCCGCTGTCGATCACGTAGCGAATGCCGGGCACTGTCAGCGACGTTTCTGCCACATTGGTGGCGAGTACGATGCGGCGGCCGCGGCTGGGCTTGAAGATCGCATCCTGTGCGCTGCGGGTTAGCCGCGAGTAAAGCGGCAGCACCTCGGCGCCGCTGAAGCGGCTGTGGGCCAGCGCCCGACCCAGATGCTGATCGGCATCGCGAATGTCGCGCTCCCCTGGCAGAAAGACCAGCACGTCGCCCGCCGCCTCGCGCCACAGTGTCTGCACCGAGCGCCAGATCGCCTCGGGCAGGTCATCGCTGTCGGTGGGTGGCGCGTAGCGGACCTCCACCGGATAGGTTCGCCCTTCCACCGCGACAATCGGGGCGTGATCGAAGAACGTGCTGAGCCGCTCCGGGTCGATGGTGGCCGAGGTGATCACCAGCTTGAGATCGGGGCGCTTCGGCAGCATCCGCTTCAGGTAGCCGAGCAGGAAATCGATGTTCAGACTGCGCTCGTGGGCCTCGTCGACGATGATGGCTTCGTAGCGATTCAGAAAGCGGTCGCGCCGCGTCTCGGCGAGCAGAATGCCGTCGGTCATCAGCTTGATCTGGGTGTGCTCGGACACCGAATCGTCGAACCGGGTCTGGAACCCGACCAGTCCGCCCGGCGTCTGTCCCAGTTCATCGGCGATGCGCTGGGCCACGCTGCGCGCGGCCAGACGCCGCGGCTGGGTGTGGCCGATCAGGCCGGCGGCGCCGTAACCCATATCCAGCAGAATCTTGGGCAGCTGCGTCGTCTTGCCGGATCCGGTGTCGCCGGTGACGACAATCACCTGATGGTCGCGGATCGCCGCGGCGATGTCCTCGGCGCGCTGCGTGACCGGCAGCTCGGGCATTAACTGCACCGCTGGCTGTGCGGCGCGTCGTGTGGCGACGCGGGTCGCCGACGCCTGGATCTGGCCGAGCAGCTGGTCGCGGTCGGCCGGTTGCGACGCGCGTTTGAATTCGCGCTTCAGGCGGTGCCGGAGGCGGGATTCGACCTGCGACCAGTCGGGGGGAGTGGGGAAGTCGGGCATCGGGGGGACGCAGCTGGCGTCGAATTGAATCGCCGAAGTTTACTGCCTTGTACTTGGTGGTGGTGCGTGTCCCCTGAAAAGGGTTCTGCGGACAGGCGCAAACCCAGCCAGGTTCAAGCGAAGCCGATTGCGAACACCATCCGTGAAAAAACGGTCACGCATAAAAAAGGACCGCATCCTGCGATGCGGTCCCAGCGACCTGCCCACGCGCGGGGGGAGGGGGGAACGTAGGGGGTCGCGTACTGGGGCTAGCTAAACGCTAACCTTCAGTTCAGTTTGGAAGCGATCTCATCCAGTTTCTGGTCGATCGATTCCTTTGTATCGCCATACTTTTCCTTGATGCGGCCAACGAGTTCCTCGCGGTCACCCTTGGCGCCTTCAAGTTCGTCATCCGAAAGGTCGCCGTAGGCTTGGCGAAGCTTTCCCTTCATCTGGTCCCACTTACCTTCCCATTGGTTTTCGTTCATTTCGGACTCCTTAGACTTAAAGCCAGTTTCAAACTCGATCCTGTTTGCCCCTGCTGCGACGTGTGCGTGTCGTCGTGCTCAGCAGGTGGAGCCACGATAGGGAGCAGCCCAGGGGTCGTCTACTGTCTCAGAAGGGCGACAGAGGACGTTTATTCCGGGTGGGATCTTTGCTTTTAACTGCTTGAAAAGTCGATAAAAACACCCCGTTCTAAGGGTGTCGCCGGATTGGCGACAGGCTGGAACTGGGTGGTCGCCTATCGCTGCGGTGGCCAGCGAGGAGTTCAGGATTTTTCGATGTTCTTCGCCCTTTGCAAACCTGTCGGCGATCGACAAATCGGGGGGTGAAAAAAAGTTGAAAATTTTCTTGAATCGACGGTTCCAGGCTCCTCCTGATGCGCGACGTTGCGCATCAGGAGGGTGAAAAGCGACCGTGGGAGCCGTCGCGGGCGGGACAAGCGGCTCAGATGCGCTGTGATCCGACCCAGTGCCGGGCGAATTGGTGGGCCGTGCGGCCGGAACGGGATCCACGCGCGAGCGCCCATTGCAATGCAGCCTTGCGGGATTCGTCGGTCATGGCGGTGCCGCCGCCCAGGCGAGCGATGTGAGCGGTGACGATCTCCAGGTATTGCGTCTGGTTGAACGGGTAAAAGGACAGCCAGAGGCCGAACCGGTCCGACAAGGAGATTTTCTCTTCCACCGCTTCGCCGGGATGGATCTCGCCGTCCAGATTGTGTGCATCCAGGTTATCGGCTTTGGGTTCCGGCAATAGATGGCGGCGATTGGATGTCGCGTACAGCAGCACGTTGTCTGGTGGCGCCTCGATGCTTCCATCCAAGGCTGCCTTGAGCGCGGTGAGCGCCGGGCCGCTGTCCGTGACCGAGAAATCATCGACGTAGAGCAGAAAGCGGCAGGCGGATCCACGCAGTGGTTCGACGATACGGGGCAACTCCGTGAGTGCTTCCGGGGCGATCTCCACCAGACGCAGCCCCTCGGCGCCGAACGGGTTGAGCAGAGCCTTGACCAGCGAGGATTTGCCGGTGCCACGTGCACCGGTTAACAGCACATGGTTCGCTGGCGCGCCCGCGACGAACTGCCGCGTGTTCTGCAGCAGCCGCGCTTTTTGTGTGTCCACGCCAAGTATGTCGTCGAGCGCGACCCGTTGCGGATACTCGACCGCGTTGAGCCGGTCATCGCGCCAGCGCCAGGCTAGCGGGGTGGAATCAAGCATGAGAGGGGAATTGCGCAGGCTTGGCGCAGTTTAACCGGCTGGCAGATGAGGCGCTTCGGCCCAGCGCGTGGCTTGCGGCGTTGGTGTGCGCTCGCAACACGTGTTCTGGACAAGCGGCTAAGGCTGCTCCCGCCAATGGCCAAGCGCAGACCGCTGCTGGCCGCCGAAGCCCGGTTTCTGCGGTTCCTGCGCAGCCGCTGATCGTGGCGGCCGCGCAGGGCCGGGTTTTAGGAGATCTTGCGCCGAGTGGCCTTCACATCGACGCCGACTTCCTTGCCATGGCGGCGCTTGTAGTCGGCCGCGTAGTCCTGGTAGTTGCCTTCGATGAATTCCACGGTGTCATCCTCGAACGCGAGAATGTGGGTGGAGATGCGGTCGAGGAACCAGCGATCATGGCTGATCACCAGGACGCAGCCCGGATAGGCGAGCAGGGCGTCTTCCAGCGCGCGTAGCGTTTCCACGTCCAGGTCGTTGGTGGGCTCATCGAGCAGCAACACGTTGCCGCCGGCGGCCAGCAGCTTGGCCAGATGTACGCGGTTGCGTTCCCCGCCCGATAGCTTGCCGACGCGCTTTTGCTGGTCCGTGCCCTTGAAGTTGAAGCGACCGACATAGGCGCGCGACGGCACCTCGTAGTTGCCGACCTTCATGATGTCGTGACCACCGGAAATCTCTTCCCAGATGGTCTTGTCGTCGTCGAGATGATCGCGTGACTGGTCGACATAGGCGGCGTCCACCGTATCGCCGATGCGAATCGTGCCGCTGTCCGGCTGTTCCTGGCCGGTGAGCAGCTTGAAGAAGGTGGACTTGCCGGCGCCGTTCGGGCCGATGATTCCGACGATGGCGCCCCGCGGAACGGTCATGCTCAGGTTGTCGTAGAGCTGGCGATCACCGAAGGACTTGCTCACGCCCTCCAGCTCGTAAACCAGCTCGCCCAGGCGCGGGCCAGGCGGAATGTAGATCTCGTTGGTCTCGGACCGTTTCTGCGTGGTCGGATTCTGCAAGTCCTCGAACTGGCGCAGGCGAGCCTTCGATTTCGCCTGACGACCCTTCGGGTTGGAGCGCACCCATTCGAGTTCCTGGCTCATGGCCTTGGTGCGTGCGGCTTCGGTCTTGGCTTCCTGCGCGAGACGCTTCTCCTTCTGTTCCAGCCAGTTGGAGTAATTGCCTTCGTAGGGGATGCCGTGGCCGCGGTCGAGTTCGAGAATCCAGCCGGCGACATTGTCCAGGAAGTAGCGGTCATGGGTGACCGCCACGACCGTGCCGGGAAAATCGTCCAGGAACCGTTCCAGCCAGGCCACCGACTGCGCGTCGAGATGGTTGGTCGGCTCATCCAGCAGGATCATGTCGGGCGCGGACAGCAGCAGCCGGCAAAGCGCCACCCGCCGACGTTCACCGCCCGATAGCTTGGTCACGTCGGAGTCCCAGGGCGGCAGGTTCAGCGCGGTGGCGGCCTTGTCCAGCTTCTGGTCCAGGTTATGCGCGTCACCAGCCTGCAGAATCGCCTCCAGCTTGGCCTGCTCGGCGGCCAGGGCATCGAAGTCCGCATCCGGCTCGGCATAGGCCGCGTAGACCTCGTTCAACCGGTCCTGCGCGTTCTTGATCTCGCCCAGGCCGTCCTCGACGTTGCCGCGCACGTCCTTGGCGGGGTCCAGGTCCGGCTCCTGCGGCAGATAGCCGATGTTGATGCCGGGCTGCGGGCGCGCCTCGCCCTGAATGTCGGTGTCGATGCCCGCCATGATGCGCATCAGCGTCGACTTGCCCGAACCGTTGTAGCCCAGCACCCCGATCTTCGCGCCCGGAAAAAAGGACAGCGATATGTCTCGCAGAATCTGTTTGTCCGGCGGCACGAGCTTGCCGACGCGATTCATGGTGTAGACGTACTGGGCCATGGTGTTGAGCTTGTTGGCGGGAAGGGCGCGGATTATTGCTGATTGCGCCGGGGTGATGCGAATGCGCGGTGGCCGGATCGGAGCCGGGCCGCGCTTTGACCCGGTTAGACCAGCCAGGTTTCGACGCGGTTGCGACCGTGGCGTTTGGCTTTGTAGAGCGCCTTGTCGGCCCGTTCCAGCAGGCTGGGCAGGTCCGGCGCCTCGCGGCTCAGCGTGGCCACGCCGATGCTCGCGGAGATCTGCAGCGGACCGGCCGGCGAATCCACCCGAGAACGGTAGAGCGCAATGCGCGTTCGGCCGCAGAACTCGATCGCCGGCTGGGTGTTCGCCCTTGGCAATACCATGGCGAATTCTTCGCCGCCAAGCCTGCCGATGATGTCGATCTTGCGTGCGCTCTGGCGCAATACTTCCGCCACATGCTGCAAGGCGATATCGCCGACGTGGTGGCCGTAGTTGTCATTCACCGCCTTGAAGTGGTCGACATCCAACATGGCGACCGAGAGCGGATCACCGTAGCGCCGGGCACGTTCGATTTCCTGCTCGGCCTTTTCGGTGAAGTGGCCGCGGTTCGGCAGGCCAGTCAAGGTGTCGGTCGTGGCTTGCGTGTACAGCGCCTTCTCACGTTTGCGGTCGGCGGTGATGTCGCGAACGACCTCGACGAACCCGGTGTGGGTGCCCTGCGTATCGCGCACGATGTCCAAGGTTGCGAGTGCCTGGAAACGGCCATCGGCGCCACGGCGGCGCCAGTGCTCGTCGCTGTAGTGGCCGTGATACTTGGCAAAACCGAGAATCTGGCCCGGCAGGCCGGCGGCGCGGCTGGCGTCATCGAACAGCGCGGCATAGGGCTGGCGCACGATCTCATCATGCGTCAAACCGGTCTGTAGTTCCGCGCCGTGGTTCCAGGTGAGGATGTTGCCTCGCGCGTCGATCAGGTAGACGCCAAAGCCAGAGATGCTCTGCACCATCGCGGCGTAGGCCAACGGAGATTCGGCCAACAGACCCGTGAAACGGCGCGGGTCCACCGCCCGCAAATCGCCCCCTGCAGCGCTGCTTGTCATGATCTTACGATGTGTCCCTCACCGGGATCATGATCCCACATTCGGCAGCGGGCTAAGGCGCTTGCCAGGTCTGCGCGGCTATTCGGTAGCGATCCGCTGGGTCAGCGGACTCTAGAGGCTACGGGAACCCGGCCAACGAGCGATAAGATGGGACGCGGCCGGTGGATGCGACATGTGTCCGGTTGCCAGGGGGGGTGTGATGACACGTAGCTTGAACGAGGCGCATGAGGCCACGGCGACGCTGACGTCGTTACTCCAGACCCAGGAGCTTGTTCGGCGCATCGTTGCGCGTCTGCTTCATGTGGATGTGATGGCCGTGGATGCGGCCATCGACGCCGGGCTCGCCGAGCTGGGCGAACATCTGAGGGTGGATCGCGCCTACGTGTTCGTGGTCAACGGCAGCACCATGCGCAACACGCACGAGTGGTGCGCGTCTGGCATCCGGCCGGAGATCGAGAACCTTCAGGCCTTGCCGAACTCCGCGTTCTCATTCTGGATGGACGAACTCGGGCAGGGCAATGCGGTCCTGATCTCCGATGTTGCTGCATTGCCGGATCACCGGGAGTCAGAGCGGGAGATTCTTGCAGCGCAGGACATCCTGTCGCTGGTTGTCGTGCCGATGTTCTCGCTGGGTGTCCTGGTCGGCTTCGTTGGCTTTGACGCGGTGCGGACACACCGCACATTCAACACCGGAGAGGTCAATTTGCTCCGCTCCATGGCCGATGGCGTCACCGCCGTCCTGGTCAGCCGCAAGGCCGAAGCCAATGCGCTGCGCTCCGAGGCCAAGCTCGCGGCATTGACGCGTCACGCTTCGGACTACGTGATCGTGTTCGGCGAGCGTGGCGTCCCCGACTACGTGAGTCCCTCTCTGCACCGCTTTGGGGTCGAGCAGGTGGTGGCTGAGCACGGCTGGCAGGCGCTGCTGCATCCGGACGATCGGCCGAATGTCCAAAGCCGGATCGACGAGTTGCTGCGTAACAAGCCCGGTGGTGTGGCCCGGCTACCCGACTGTCGTCTGCAAAATGCGCAGCAGGGCTGGCGCTGGATCGCCGGTACCCTGAGCGACTTTCGAGCCGATCCGGCGATCCGTGGCTTGCTGCTCAATGCCCACGACATCACCGAGCGAAAGATCATTGAGGGTCGTTTGGTCGAACAAACGTATATGGACTCCTCCCGCAACCGAGCAGTTGAAGACGCATAGATCAAAGCGATAGAGGTGCGGTTGCGGTCGTATATTCGGCCTGTTGATGGGCTCGTTGGCCCTGGCCTTCATGGATATCCGCATCGGATCGTGCCAC
>NZ_CAXRDQ010000023.1:0-57844 GCF_964229365.1 Abyssibacter sp.
CGCCCCGCGTTCAGCTCCGGGGAAATCCGATGAGTTTCAAGGACATCCTGGGATGGTCCACGTACATCGCGGCGTTGATGCTGCTGGCGGGGGCACTTCCACAGACGCACTTCGATCCGGCCAGCTCCGAGTTCATTCTGATACTCGGTGCGGTGGGTTTGTGGCGCTATTCGCTAGGGATCTACCATTTTCTCAGGGCGATGTGGTTTACCCATATCGCCTATCCGCGGGCACGGCGTCGTATCCAGGCCATGGGCGATGCGGCCATGCCCAGTCATGTGTACCTGTTGGTCACGAGCTTTCGCATCGAGCCGAGAACAACCGCGCAGGTGTACATGGCGACATTCCGCGAGGCGGTGAACTGCGGTCTGCCGGCCACGGTGGTGGCATCGATCGTCGAGTACGGCGATGAATCGCTAATCCGCGACCTGCATCGCAAGGTTGACCCCGAGGGTGTCAGCGAACTGCGGATTGTGCGTATTCCCGGCACCGGCAAACGCGACGGTCTGGCTCATGGATTTCGGGCGATCTCGCGTTGTGCGCCACCACCGGATGCCGTGGCGGCGGTGATTGATGGCGACACCGTGATCGACCCCGGCATCGTTCGCAAGACGGCGCCCTACTTCAAGCTCTACCCGAATGTCGGCGCGCTGACGACCAACGAATTCTGCAGCGTTGAGGGCTCGAGGACGATGCAGGAATGGCACCGGCTGCGGTTCGCCCAGCGGCACATGTACATGTGCTCCATGGCGTTGTCGAAGCGGGTGCTGACGCTCACCGGACGCATGTCGATGTTCCGGGCCTCGATCATCACCTCGCCCGAATTCATCGAAGACGTGCAGGCCGACGCGCTGGACCACTGGCGGCTGGGCCGGTTCGCCTTCCTGACCGGTGACGACAAGTCCAGCTGGTACAGCCTGATTCGCCACGGCTACGACACCTATTACACGCCCGACGCGGCGATCCACACCGTGGAACATCCGCCGGACAAGTCGTTCTGGCGCGCCAGCCGCAAGCTGATGTTCCGTTGGTACGGCAACTCGCTACGGCAGAACTCGCGTGCAACCAAGCTCGGGCCACGGCGGCTCGGGTGGTTCACCTACTACATGTTGTGGGATCAGCGGATCTCGATGTGGACCAGCCTGTTCGGGCTCGGCGTCTCGATCATCGGGGCGATGTACTACGGCTGGGCGATCTTCCTCGGTTACATGCTGTGGATCGGGCTTACCCGGTTGGCCGTGACCATCGTGCTGCGGTTCACCGGGCATGGCGTCGGGCCGATGTTCCCGATTCTTCTCTACTACTCACAAATCGTTGGTTCGCTGGTGAAGATCTACGTCTTCAACCGGCTGGATCAACAGTCCTGGACTCGTCAGGACACCAAGCTCGTCCGCGAGCTCGGACATTTCCAGGTGGCCTTCAACCGCTGGTCTTCTCGCGTCATGACGACGTCGGCCGCCAGCATTTTCCTGGCCTTTGTCTTCTTTGTCGTCTAACGGCAGTGCACCAAGGAACACGACCATGACCTCGAAAATCTCTCCCGACGTCGTTCACGAATCCGAGACACAGCGCCAGTACGTTCGCGTGCGGCTGCCTGCCGTGCTGCGGATCAGGCTGGAGGACGGCAGCGTCCGCAAGCACACCGTTCGCGATCTGTCGGTCGGCGGAATCTCTTTCGCGCCGGATGGGCAGAACTATGCATCGGGCCAGCGCTTGAGCGGTTCGGTGTCCGTCAGCCTGGAAGGGATCGGCATCACCATCCCGGTCAAGCTGATCGCGCTGCGTGATGAAGACGGCTATTGCTGCGCCGAGTTCGATGACCTTGACCGCACGGCTGTCGTCTCGCTGCGCCAGCTGATCACCGCCTATGTCAGTGGTGAGGTTGTGGATGCAGGCGATGTGCTGCACACCATGAACCGCGACAACTTCACCAAGCCTCGCAACGCCAAGACTGCGCGGGGCGAACCGCGCAGCCAGTTCCGAGCCTGGCTGGGTACGGCGGCCAGCTTCGCCATTGGTGTCATCGCCTTAGGTTATGTGGCCTCGGAGCTATACGGGCTCGCCTTTGTGACCAGCTCATCGGTCGCCACGGTGGAGGGCGCGAGCTTTCCGGTGACCATGCCGCGCGAAGGCACCTTCCGCAGCCTCGTGGAAGAGGGCAGCCGGGTCGAAAAGGGCGCACCACTGGGCACTTTCGAAACGCCGATGCTGGAGATTGTGCGCAGCGAGGCCATGGCGGCCAACCTGAGCACGCAGCGTCTCAACGACCTGCTCGAAGACACGATCAAGGGCACGGTGACCAGCCCCTGCAACTGCCGTGTGCAGCGGATGATGGTTGGAAACGGCCAGTTTGTCGGCAAAGGCCAGGAAGTATTCCAGCTGGTCGACATGGAGCGCGAACCCCTGGTGATTGCCCGGTTCGGCTACAAGCGCCTGGGTGATCTGAAACCGGGCCGCGAAGTGCGAGTCGCCGTTGCCGGCACCGACGGTTCCATTCCCGGCGAAATCCTGCGCATCGCCCATGGCAGCAGCGAAACCGCCTCCGGGTCGATTCTGGAAGTGGTCGTGAAGCCGAAGCGGGCGTTGCCGGTCGACTTTATCAATCGTCCTGCCGAGGTCTCGATGATGACGCCGAGCTTCATGCCGCGTCTGGGTGATTTCTCCACGGATGCGATCCCGGCAGCGGTCGCGAGTGAGAGCGATCCCGATGCGTAAATGGGCCTCCACACTCCTGCTTTGTCTGCCGTTGGCGGCGCACGCTGCCGTGCTTCCGGACATCGGCCGGGGCGTGCAGGCTCTGGAAGCCGGCCGCCTGGACCAGGCCGAGAAAAATCTGCTGCCTCTGGCCCAGCGCGGTTTCGTCGATGCCCAGCAGTATCTGGCGCGCCTTTACAAACAGGTCGGAACAGAAGCGACCCGGGACGAGGCGATCCGCTGGTACGAGCAGTCGGTGTCCAAGTACCCGCTGGATGCCGATCCGCTGGGCCGTCTGCGCTTCGAGGCGACGCGTGATCCGCAGCATCTGCTCGGAGTCGAACAAATGCTGCTTCAGCAGCGCGAGTTCGGGAATCCGGATGCGCTGAAGCGTCTGGTGCGGCTTTACCGTGACTTTCCCGGCCTGGCCGACGACGACAAGATCGGCGATGTGCTGGGCGCTGCGCTGGCGACCGATGATCCTGACAACATCGCTGCCGTCATCGACTGGTATCGCAAGAACGACGGCGTTCGCGAGAACTTCGTCCAGTTGATCCAGCTTTGCGCGCGCCACTATCGCCGGGTCGATGACTGCCTGCCCGATCTGGCGCTCAACGCCCGGATGGGCCGTAACCCCGAACGGGTGACGGAGCTGGTCGATCAGGCGCTGGCCCGCTACCCCAGCGAGCGGGTGGATGCCGGCCTGCTGTACGACATGGCGTCACGCCTGCTGACGAACAACGTGCCGCAGCCGCCGATGCAGGCAGATGCGATCGAACTGCTCGAAGCCGCGAGCTCGCGCCATCTGCCCGCGCTGGCGCGCCTGGGCGAGATCCTCACCGACCGCCCTGACCTGATCGAGGACGCCAACCCGATCGAGATGCTGGAACAGGCACACGCTGCGGGGTCGGCCGATGCCGCGCTGACGCTGGGGCGCGCCTATATGAACGGCACTCTGGTCGAGATCGATCCGTCACGTGCCGAACAGTATCTATCCGAGGCTTCCGAAACCCTGCCGGCCGGCAAATTCTCGCTGGCACGGTTCTACATGCGCGGCTTTGCCGGCGACGACGAGTACGTGCGTGCGGCGCCGCTGCTGCTGGAGGCCGCCCGCGCCGGGTATCAGCGGGCTGACCTGGATCTGGCGCGCTTTTACGCCGAGAACCGAGTGGTCCAGGCCAATCCGGCCTATGCCTTCGCGTTTGCGCGGATCGCGCAGCGCAATGAGGTCAGCGGCGTGGCCGAGTTCCTGAATCAACTGCAGCCACGGCTGACCGACGACATGGTCGCCAAGGGTAATTCGGTGGCCGAGAAGGAATTTGAGGCGCGGCGCTATCGCAACGAACCGATGTTGGGTCTGGCCCTGAATCAGGAGTCCGGCGCGACCGCATCTGAATCCACATTGAAGGACGGAGAGACACAGTGAAAACAACAACATGGATGTTGTTGCTGGCTGCGACACTCAGCAGCACGCAAGCCTTTGCACAAATGGAAAACGAAACCGAGCTGAAGCTGCGTGCCGGTGGCTTCGCCGAAGGCGAGCGTGATCTGGGACTGGGTGGCGATGAGGAATCGTCCGAGTTCTTCGGCGAGATCCACGGTTCGTTGTTCACGCAGTACGCCCCAGGCTTTTCCACGAAGCTCCGGGTGCAGGCGTTCTATTCCACCGGCGAAGTATTCCTGAACACGGACGAAACCCCGCAGCCGTCGGATGAGTACATCGCCCTGCGCGAGGCCTGGATCGACATCGGCGCGATGACCTCGTTTCCGGGCGAAGTGTTGCGTCTGGGACGGCAGCGGATTCGTGACGATGACGCGCTTTGGTATGACGACGATGCCGTTGCCGCCCGATGGGCGTTCGACACGACCTTGCTGCAGGCCTCGCTGGGCGTGGCGCAGCAACTGGAAGGCTTTCGGACCGATGACGCCGGTGTCGACAAGGACCAGGAAGACCGCTTCTACGTCTTCGGTGATATCGGCACACAGTTCCGGCCGGGACATTTTGTCGAGCTGCGTCTGGCCAATGCCGGCGACGATGTCGATCTCGAAGAAGAGCAGATGCGGGACGAGCCCGAGCGGGATCGTGATCGCAGCCTGACCTGGGTCGGCCTCGCGGTGCATAGCGACTACTACAACGAGTCGGCGCTGGAGCAGGTGGCCTACTGGGCCGAGGTGATGGGCGTCATGGGTGACGAGGAATACGTCATCCAGCCGGACCCGGTGCTGGGCGGCCCCGTGACCTTTGACCAACGTGATGTGAACGGCGTCGCCGGTTCGTTCGCCATGCGGTTCCGGCCATCGCTGCAAACGCCGGCGCAGTTCGGGTTCATGTACTCGCTGGGTTCTGGCGGCGTGGACGGCAGCGGTGAATCGGAACGTTTCGAACAGACGGGGCTGCAGAGCAACCGCTCCCGGTTCACGGGCACTCGTAGCCAGATTCATCGATTCAGCGAGGCCGCGCAGTTCGAGCTGACGAATCTGCACGTGGGCACGGTGTTCCTGTCGTTCCCGGCCGAAGTGTTCGACATCAGCCTCGTCGCGCATCAGTTCCAGCGCGATGCCGAGGCCTTCAGCGTGGAATCTCGCGGCTTGCGGGTTGACCCCGAGCCGGGTGGTGACGATGACATTGGCCGCTCCTACGACATCGTCGTGGCGCGTTATTTCGAAGGCTTCGACCGGGTGATTCTGCGTGACTCCGGCCCCAGCGGCGTGCTGCGGCTGCGGGCTTCGCTGTTCGAGCCAGGCGACGCCTATGCATCGAACGCGGATTCCACATATCGCGCGATTCTGGAGATGAGTTGGAAACTGTGATGCCTTTAAGCCCCTCACGATTCCTGTTGCTCGCCACCCTGGTCCTGCTGCCGCTGGCCGGCGCGCAGGCGGCGGATTACGTCGTGCGTTCGGAAGATCCGAATGTGCTGTACGAGCCGAAACCGGAACTGCCGTCGCTCAAGCCGTTCACCCGAGCGGCGGTCATGGCGAAGATCGGTTCACGCCAGCCCGGCGAGGTGAGCAGCGCTCGCATGGTGCATCTGGATCCGATGAACGAATTCGTCGGTGGCGATGGGCGCCTTGCGGTCTGGGCGGCGCGGCAGCGGCGGAATCCGCATGCCATCGTGCTGCGCAAGGGCTATCTCACGCCAGCCGACATCGCAACGGTGCTGGGACCGGAGGCCATGGAGGAAACGGCGCCCGGCATTTTTGTGGCGCGGCTGCCGATCCTGGTGTCCCGCGACGCCACATTCCATGTCGACGACTCGGTCCAGCAGTTGCGGCTGTCGGAGGACGCGGGCTCGTTCCTGGTCAACGATGGCCGGCTGTTCGTCACGGACTCGGCCGTGATCGGCTGGCGCGAATCCACCAACACGCCGGCGACCTATCGGTACGAGAAGGGCTACCGGCCGTTCGTCCTGTCCTGGGGCGGCACCGAAACCTATGTCGTCAACAGCCGTTTCGAAAGCCTGGGCTACGACGAGAGCAAGTCCTATGGCTTCTCGATCTCCCAATACACGCCGGCGCAGGCCAAGATCTTCAAGCGGCCGCACCCGACCGGCTGGGTGATCGATTCGGAATTCGACGACATGTGGTTCGGCTTTTATTGCTACGAGGCCGACGATGTCGTGATCGCACGCAATACCTATCGCGAATCCATCATCTATGGCATCGACCCGCATGACCGCTCGAACCGGCTGATCATCGCCGAGAACCACGTGTCGGGCACGCGCAAGAAGCACGGCATCATCATCTCCCGTGAGGTGAATAACAGCTGGCTGTTCAACAACATCACGACCCGCAACAAGCTGTCCGGCATGGTGCTGGACCGCCAGAGCAGCCACAACGTCGTGGCCGACAACGAGTTCATCGACAACGGTTCCGACGGCCTGACGCTGTACGAAAGCCCCGACAACATCATCTGGGGCAACAAGGCAATTAGTAACGGTTCGCACGGCTTTCGCGTTCGCAACAGCGTCGGTGTGAAGCTGTACGACAACATTGCCATCAACAACGCCTACACCGGCATCAATGGCCACGCCAAGGTGCTGCCACCCGGCTCGCGTGATCTCGAACTCGATCCTTACCACGACGAGTTTTCCATGGTCATCGTCGGGGGGCGGCTGGTGCACAACGGTGGCGGCCCGATTGCGATAGAGCAGCCGCTGAGCATCGAGATGGCCGGCGTGGAGATGCTGGCGCCGACCAGCGAAACCGGGTTCGCCCTGGATGGCGTGCTGGGTGAACACCTGCACGAGGTTTTTGACGTGATGGTGCGGCAGAAAAAAGCCGTGGTCATCGAACTCGACAATGTAAAACGCAAGGTCGAGGGCTGATGCAATGACGCTGGGGACGCAGTCAATCCGGGCGCGTTGCGTGATGTGGGCGCTGGCAGCGGTCATGCCGCTGACCGCCAGCGCCGCCATCGCCAAGGATTTCAACGCGACGCATTTCGACAGCTACGTGGTGCGTGCCGTGAAGCCCGACGGCCTATCGATGGCCGAGCCGGCCCTGCCGGATATCACCGGCTTCACCAAGCAAGCCGCGCTGAACAAGATCGTGCGCCGCCATCCCGGCGAGATCACGCTCACGCGGATGGTCGATCTGATCGAGTTCGACGAGTTTGTCGGCAGTGATGGGCGGCTGGCGACCTGGGCCGAGCGTCAGCGGCAGAACCCGGTCGCGATCGTGCTGCAGGACGGTCTGTTCCGGCTTTCCGACGTGCTCGGCAAGGTGGAGCCCTATCACCTGGAGGCCACCGAGAGCGGTATTTACACCCTGCGTCTGCCGCTGCTGATCACGGCATCGGCCACGCTGCTCATCGATGGCTCGGTGCGGTCGCTGCGGCTGTCGCAACAGGCCGGGGCCTTTCTTGTGAACGACGGCCGTTTGTTCGTGGCCGACAGCGAGATCGTGGCCTGGGATGAGGCTGCCGGGAAGGCGGCAGGCTACCAGTCCAAAAAGAAGTTCCGACCCTTCATGATCTCCTGGGGTGGCTCGGAAACCTACCTGATCGACAGCCAGTTCAAGCACCTCGGTTACGGCGCCACCAAGTCGTACGGGATCAGCTTTTCGCAGTACAGCAAAAGCGTGGAACGGCATAAGACACGGTCTCGACCCACCGGCTGGATCGTCGGATCCACCTTCGATGGACTGCTCTATGGCTTCTACTGCTACGAGGCCGATGACGTGGCCATCGTCGGCAACGTCTACAAGGACAGCATCATCTATGGCATCGACCCGCATGACCGGTCGCTGCGGCTGATCATTGCCGAGAACACGGCGTTCGGCACCCGGGAGCGCCACGGCATCATCGTCTCGCGCGAGGTGAACGACAGCTGGATCTTCCGCAATGAGTCTTACGACAACCATGGCTCCGGGATCATGGTGGATCGCCAGAGCACCGGAAATATCGTTGCCTACAACAAGGTGCACGGCAACGGCTCGGACGGCATCACCATCTACGAATCGCCCGAGAATCTGCTCTATGCCAATCAGAGTATCGGCAACCAGGCGCATGGTTACCGGGTGCGCAACAGCGTGGGGGTCAAGCTCTACGAGAATCGGGCGATCGCCAACGCCTACACCGGCATCAACGGGCATGTCCGCACCCTGAACGACCCGACGCGCGACCTTGCCCTGGACCCCTACGACACCCGCATTTCCATGGTGGTTGTCGGTGGCCGGCTCATCCACAACGGTGGCGGGCCGATCTCCATCGACCAGCCGGTGAGCGTGGAACTGTACGACGTGGACATGTTCGCGCCGGCCAACGCCACCGGCGTGGAGATGTCGGGCGTGCTTGGCGAGCACCTGCCGGAGGTGCTGGACGTGATGATTCGCCAGCGTCAGGCCGTGGTGATCGAACCCGACAACATCCAGCGCCGGGTGGATGGCTGACATGGTCTTCTCGTCGAACATCTTCCTGTTTGTCTTCCTGCCGGCGTTTCTGGGGATCTACTTCCTGAGCCCGACACGCTGGCGCAACGCCTGGATCGTGCTGGGCAGCTATGCGTTCTACGCCTGGTGGCGGCTGGATTTTCTCGCCCTGTTCGTCGGTGTGACGCTGGTCAATTACGTCGTGGGGCGCCGCATCTTCGCGGCGCAGGCGGTCGAGGCGCATGCATCGGCCCGTCGCTGGATGGTGGCCGGTGTGGTCGCCGACCTGGCGGTGCTCGGCTATTTCAAATACGCGAACTTCGGTGTCGACAGTTTCAACCTGATGCTCACATCGGCTGGCGTGGCACCGTTTCACCTGGCCGACATCGTGTTGCCGATCGGCATTTCGTTCTACACCTTCCAGGCGGTGAGCTACGTCATCGACGTGTATCGACGAGACACGCCGCCCGCCGACAACCTCGTCGACTTCGCCGCCTTCATCGCGCTGTTCCCACAGCTGATCGCCGGGCCGGTGCTGCGCTACAAGGATCTGGCGCCGCAGTTCAAGCATCGGCCACTGTCGGCGGATCTGTTCGGGGAGGGTGTCGCCCGCTTCATGCAGGGCTTCATCAAGAAGGTGCTGATCGCCGACTCGGTCGCGCCTCTGGTCGATGCCGGCTTCGCGCTGGAAGACCCGACCATGGCCGATGCCTGGCTCACCACGCTGGCCTACACGGTGCAGCTCTACTTCGACTTTTCCGGCTACACGGACATGGCGATCGGCCTCGGGCTGATGATGGGCTTTCGCTTCATCGAGAACTTCCGTCAGCCTTACGTTTCGCAGTCGATCACCGAATTCTGGCGGCGCTGGCACATCAGCCTGTCCACCTGGCTCAAGGATTATCTGTACATCTCGCTAGGCGGCAACCGCCGCGGCAAGGTTCGCACCTACATCAACCTGTTGCTGACCATGGTCCTCGGTGGGCTCTGGCATGGCGCCAACTGGACCTTCGTGGTCTGGGGGGCCTGGCATGGTGCGATTCTGGCGGTCGAGCGGATGCTGGGTGTCAATGGCAGCCCCAAGGGTTTCAACCCTGCACGCTGGGCGGTGACCTTCCTGTTCGTGATGTTGGGCTGGGTGGCGTTCCGCGCCGAGACGCTGGGCGATGCCGGGCGGCTCTACGCCGTGATGTTCGGCGCTGGCGATCTGGCGCTGTCGCCGGCCTACGCGGCCGCCATCTCCCAGTTCAATCTGGCCCTGTTGGGCCTCGGGGTGGCGGTGCTGCTGCTTGGCGGGCTGCGTGATCGCCTCGCGGCCGCCGGTGCGGCGCATCCGGGGGGGCATCCGCTGGTGCTGCGCTGGGCCGGTGCATTGGCCCTGCCGGTCTTCGTTGCCGCCGTGTTGAAGCTGTCTGCCGACAGCTACTCACCATTCCTGTACTTCCAGTTTTAGGAGGCTGCCCCATGCGATCACCCAATGCCTGGATTGCCGTTGTCTTCGTCGTGCCGTTCACCCTGCTGGTCGGTGCCTGGTCGGTGGTGTCCGCCGCCTCCTTCCAGCTCCCCGAGCAGGTGGGCTGGACCGATGGCGATGCGGCCGAGACTTTCGAGGGCCATTTCGATGAGGCGTTTCCGTTGCGGCAGGTCGGCCAGAACCTGTGGGCCGCGGCGCGCTACGAGCTGCTGGGCGAAGGGCGTGACGGGCTGATCGTCGGCAAGGACGGCTGGTTCTTCACCGAACAGGAGTTCCGCCCGTATCCGAATGAAGAGGCGAATCTTCAACAGCACCTGCAGTGGATCGTCGCCGTCCACCGGTATCTGGCCGACCGCGGCATCGATCTCGCCATTGCGTTGCTGCCCGCCAAGGCGCGCGTTTACGAGGAATATCGTGGCGAGCATGCGCCCTCCGAAGCGCATGCCGATCTATACGCCCATGCGCGCTGGCAGCTACGCAGTTCGGGCGTGCTGGTGCCGGACCTGCTGGGCTCCATGCAGCAGTGCAAATCCGCAACCCAGGTGTATCTGAAAACCGACACGCACTGGACGCCCGACGGTGCCGAGTGTGTGGCGACCGCGTTGGCCGACGATCGACGCGCCCAGTTGGCGATCGCCGATGCCGAGGCCACCGAGTTTGAAACCTACCTGAAGGATACGGTCGAGCATCGCGGCGACCTGATGAACTATCTGCCGCTGGCACCGGTGTTCGAATCGCTGCTGCCCGAGGCCGAACGTGTCGCACAGATCGAGACCGTCGCCAAGACATCGGGCTCGGCCAGCGCCTTGTTTGGAGGCTCCGACACCGTTCCGGTCGCGCTCGTGGGCACCAGCTACAGCGCCGACCCGCTCTGGCATTTCACGGGCGCATTGCAGCAGGCGCTGGCGCGTGACGTCGTCAATTACGCCGAGGAAGGACATGGCCCGTTCAAGCCCATGGCGCGGTTTCTCGCCGGCGACGTGCTCAAGACGGTCGAGCCTCGACTGGTCGTCTGGGAGATCCCCGAACGCTATCTGGTGCAGCCGGACGACAGCACCGAAATGCCCCCGCTACGCACCACTCAAGCACAACGCTACACGGAGATCCGAGTATGAACGTCACGACACTCCACGCCTCGCGCTTGCGCCCGGTTCTGTGGCTGCTCGGCCTCGCCGCGCTCGCCTCGATCAGCCCGCGGCTACAGGCCGGGGACGATGCCCTGTACGGCCCAGAGGCCCCGCCGGGGTCGGCCTTTGTGCGCATTTTCAATGCGACGCCGGCATCGATCACCGGTGGCAGCATCGGCGGTGAGCCGGTGGAAACCCTGGATCAATATGAGGCCAGCAGCTACACGTTTCTGCCGGCCGGCGAGCACAGCATTTCGACGGGGGCGGAGTCGGTCACCGAATCGCTGGAAGCGGGTCGTTACTACACCGCGACCCTGGATAGCGGAGGACTGTCGCTGCACGCACTGGAGACGCCCGAAGACGATCTCAAGGCGCTGGTGGTGTTCTACAACCTGACCGGTAACGACGCCTTGCAGCTCAAGACGGCTGACGGGTCGGCGACCATCGCCGAGGCATCCGGAGGCGACTTCGCCACCCGCGAAGTTAACCCGCTGCGCGTTTCGATGGCGGTGTATGCAGGCGACCAGATGCTGGCCGACACCGACCCCGTCAACCTCGCCCGGGGACGGGCCTTCAGTCTGTTCGTCACGCCCGGTCGCGGCCAGCCGCGGTTGACCTGGGTCATCGATTAACACTCACGGCACATAAGAAAAAGGGATGCAGGCATGCTGAACAACCAATCGACCACCCAAGGGTGCTGGCCGCGCGGGCTGCTCGCCGCGGCGACGACCGCCCTCCTGGCAGCAGCAATGGGCGCAAGCGCTCAACAGGCGCCTGCGTTTCCTGAACTGCCCACTTATGAATTGCAGCCCTGCTGCGACCTCTGCCCGGCCGCCGCCAATCCGGCGACTTATACCGGGTACCTGGACGGTTTCCGGATGATGGTGCAGGGCAAGAATGGCTGGTTGTTCCGGACCGAGGACGACCTCAAGGACCGCTACGCGTTATTGCCGTCGACATATCAGTCGGTCGCGATGCTGCAGCAGCGACTGGAAGCCCGTGGCGTGACCCTGGTCATGCTGCCGCTGCCGCCGCGTGGGTTGATGGCCTGGCAGAATCTGCCCGAGCAGCTGCGCCAGGGAGTCTCTCGGGACATGGCGCGTGTCGGTTACCAGGTGTTGCTGGAAGACCTGCGCAGCGCGGGTGTGGTGGTGCCGGAACTGGGTCAGTTGCTGTACGGCAACCAAGACCAGCCGTTCTACTTCAAGCGCGATCATCACTGGACACCATCAGGTGCCAAGCGCACGGCTGCGGTGACGGCCGAGACGCTGCGCGGCCTAGACGCCTACAAGAACATTCCAGGAAAGACGTTCACGACCCGCCAGCAGGGCGTTCTGCGTAAGTCCGGCACCTATGCCGAAGCTGTTGAGCGGATGTGTGGATTCGGCTACCCCGAGCAGGTGATTCCGCGATTCACCACGTCCACCGAGGGCAGCGGGTCAGACCTGTTCGGTGATGCCGAGAAGCCGGAGATCGTGCTGGCCGGTACCAGCAATAGTGATCCGGCCTACAACTTCGCCGGCTTTCTTGCCGAGGCGCTGAACGTGGATGTGCTCAACATGTCCGTGACCGGCGGGGGCATCGACGCCGCGTTGCTGCAGTACTTCATGAGCGAAGACTTCCGCGATTCACCGCCCAAGATCCTGATCTGGGAAATGCCTGTCTACAGCAATTTCGACGAGGCCGATCTGTTCCGCCAGATTCTGCCGTCCGTGGATGACGGCTGCACGGACGACGACCCCGTGATGCAGGTGCAGACGCCGCTCAAGCCGGATTCACTCACCGAAACGCTGTTCAACGGTAACGGCAAGGTCGAGTCCATTCGTGGAGGGCAGCACCTGCTGGACGTGAAGCTGAACCGGCCCGACATCGACAAGCTGCATTTCTCGGTTTGGTACACCAACGGCAAGAACGACAATTTCACCATCGAGCGCTCGCGCCACATCGACACACAAGGTCGGTTCGTCATCACCCTGCGAGAGGGCGAGGACTTCACCGACGCCGTGTTCATGGGCCTGGATCTGGGCCCCGATCCCGACGCCGGTGAGCCGCCGCTGCCCGAGGGCACGGAGGCCACGGTGACGCTTTGCGAGCGCCGCGCCTAAACGAGGACACCATGACGTTTTCCCCCCTGATTTATCGCCGACCCGCCATCACCGCGACATGCGCTGGACTGTTGCTGGCGGCCGGCTGCGCCACCAACCCGGGCCAGCCCGACCAGGCGGTCTACAGCCCTTCGCCTGCACCAAACCCGGCGACGGCCACGTCGCGGCTCAAAGCGCCGACCGGGTTTTACGCTGCGGCCCGCACCGAGGATGATTTTGACGGCTGCCCGCAGACCAGCGCGCCGCACACCGGTCCGCTGAACTTCCCGAGCAAGTACGAGGGTTCCGACTCCGCCCGGGACGATCTCAACGAGAATGCTGCGCAGCGCTATCGGACGCAGGTCGAACCCATTCGCGACCTGGAACGCGGGATCAATACGCTGGTCGAGGACTACCTCGAAACGGCCGATCCGGCCGCGGTGGATTGTGCGCTGGACTGGATGCTGGAATGGGCCCGAGCGGACGCGATGACCGGGCCGGTGACGACCCACACCGGAAAGTCGATGCGTAAATGGTCACTGGGTAGCATCGCATCGTCCTATCTACGGCTGAAACTGTCGGCCAGCGAACCGTTGTTGCCGTATCAGGATCAGGCTGCCGAAGTTGAGGATTGGCTCGGTGAGCTGGCGTACCTGGTCATCGGTGACTGGAGCAATGTCCCCCAGCGCAAGTTCAACAACCATGAGTACTGGGCCGCCTGGGCGGTGATGAGCGTTGCCGTGGTCGTGGACGACCGGCAGCTGTTCGACTGGGCTGTTTCGCAGTACGACCGGGCCGCCAATCAGGTGACCGACGACGGTTATCTCAACAATGAGTTGCGTCGTGAGACGCGAGCCTTGTTCTACCACAACTATGCGTTGCCACCGCTGGCGATGATGGCGGCGTTTGGCCACGCCAATGGCTTGGATCTGGAGCAGCGCGGCGACCATGCACTGACGCGCCTGGCCGAACGCGTGATGTCTGGCCTGGATCAACCGGAGGCGTTCCGGAACAAGGCCGGTGCCGAGCAGAAGCTCGACGATTTCAAGCCGTCGAAGTTCAGCTGGCTGGAGCCGTATTGCTCGATCGAACCCTGTCGTGGTGAATTCGCCCGCCGGCTTTCCGAATACCGCCCGCTCGACAACTACCGGGTTGGCGGCAACGTGACCGATTTGTTCAACCCGCGTGAATCTTCCTAATCCCCGTCGCGTAGGTGTCCGGGCCATGCCTGGGGGCGCTGCGCACTCAACCGACCGTTGGAGGTCTGAAATCATGGACGACTACCAAACCGAAACAACGAGTGCACGGACACCGGGTCGCGTCATCGTCCCGGTGATTCTGGCCGGTGGCTCCGGTACCCGCCTGTGGCCGCTGTCGCGCAAGCAGAAACCCAAGCAGTTTTTGGAGCTGACCAGCCAGCATTCGCTGTTTCAGGAAACCCTGTTGCGCAGCGCCGGCTTGAGCCGGGTGGCGGCACCGATGATTGTCGGTAGCGAGCCGCATCGATTCCTGATCAGCGAACAGTTGGAGGCGATCGGCATCGAGCCGGATTGCATTGTTCTCGAGCCCGAAGGCCGCGACACCGCGCCGGCCGTGGCCATCGCCGCGCAGCAGGTCGCCAACCGGCACGGGCCGGATGCCATCGCACTGGTGATGCCGGCTGATCATGCAGTGAACGACGTGGATGCGTTCCGCGCCGCTGTTGAGTCGGCCATGGATGTCGGTGAGACCGGCGAGATTGTCACCTTCGGAATCAAGCCGACACGGCCGGAAACCGGCTACGGCTACGTGCGGTGTCTGCCGACCAATGGCCGGGCGGCTCGCACCGTGGATGCCTTTGTTGAAAAACCCGATGTCGAGATTGCCGAGACCTATGTCGCGGATGACGCCACTTACTGGAACTCCGGCATGTTCCTGTTTCGCGCCGATCGCATGCTCGACGACCTGGAAACGCTGGAGCCCGATCTCATGCAGAACGCGCGCCGGGCCTTGATCAACGCCGAGGTCGACGGTGCCTTCCTGCGTCTGGATGCGCTGGCCTTCAAGGCCTGCCGTTCGGTATCCATCGACTATGCGGTCATGGAGCGAACCGACCGGATCGCACTAATGCCTCTGGATGCGGGCTGGGACGACGTCGGCGCCTGGACGTACCTGGACCGGTTGCCGGCCGATGACGACCAGGGCAATCGCACGCGCGGTGACGTGCAGGTGCTGAACGCGCACGACAATATCGTGCATTCGACCAAGCGCCTGGTCGCCTTGTCTGGCGTGAGCGATTTGATCGTGGTCGAGACGGCCGACGCCGTGCTGATCGCCCACAAGCATGACGCGCAATCGGTTAAGCAACTGGTCAAGCAGCTGGAACAGCTGGAGCGGCCCGAGGTGGAGCATCGCCAGCGGGTCTACCGCCCTTGGGGCTTTTACGAGAGCGTGGCCTACGGGGCACGCTTCCAGACCAAGCGGATCTGCGTGAAGCCCGGTGCCAAGCTCAGCTTGCAGATGCACCATCACCGCGCCGAGCACTGGATCATCGTGCAGGGTACGGCCATCGTGACCCGAAATACGGAGTCCTTCATGCTCTCGGAGAACGAGTCCACCTACATCCCGATCGGTTCCACGCATCGCCTGGAGAACCCCGGCAATATTCCGCTGGAGTTGATCGAGGTGCAGTCGGGTACGTATCTCGGTGAAGACGATATCGTGCGCTTCGACGATGTCTACGGCCGCGCCGGCGGCGAGACACCGCCCACCGCGGAACCTGCCCAGGAGCCCGTCGAGGTCGAAGCCGCCGCTCAGCAACCGGTGGCCGTAGCGCCGGCTTAACCGGAGAGCCGTATCGAGCCGAAGTGCCTCCGGCGGCGCGGCAATGCGTCGCCGGAGCGTCCGGGCACCGCCGCATGCGCCCGACAACCGGTCGGTCGGAACGCTGCACAGCGTTTTCAAGGTGATATTCTTGTGAAATCACTGGGGAAAACCTGACCACAGGTCGGTGCATCATGTTGAATCAAACGACGATCCGTTCGGTATTGCTGTTCTGTCTGGGCCTGGGGCTTTGTCAGCCGGCCTCGGCACAAGTGCTTCCGGACATCCCGTACGAAACGATTGACCAGGGCATCCGCACGGTGGCGCTCCAGTCGGCAGACTTGATAGAAACAGCCGGATATTCGGAATCGGCCCACGCGATACGTCAAGCCTGTAAGGACACCAGCTCGAGTTCTGTCAACTGTGCGATTTATTTGGCGGCCTACGGTGGCACGATTCTGATCCTGCGCGAGCACGAGATCGTCGGCACCTTTTACCGAACGATCGGTCAGGACGATATCGCTCGCGACTATGCGAATTGCGAAGAGGAGCCCGGTCTTATCGGCGACTCCACTGACCTTGGCAGCATGCATTGTTCGGAGCAGCTGGCGACCGACCCGCTATGGGCAGGTTCCCGCGCGGCGGTGTTGAACCTCGCGGATATCGCCGAGGCTGCCGGCTACAGCTCGGCCGCCCGGGACATGCGGGAAGACTGCCAGTATCCGGGCCCTGTGGGCGCTTGTGCGCTTGCGCCACAGCATCTGATTCTCGGCATCGCTACCGGGTCTGCCGCGGGAGAGAGCACGGGCGACACGACCCCGGTCTGCCAATCGACCGGTCTGATCACGCACTGCCCCACGCTGCGCCCGATTGACGTCACCAGTCTTGCAGACCTTGGTTTCGGTGGGCTGGACCAAACCGGCGATGGCATGTTTTCCGTGGCGGATCTCTCGCTGCTCTCCGGTAGTCGTCTGTCCCTGGACGGGCTGCTCGGCGGATTGCTCGCCGGTTCGGCGCAGCCGGAAGAGGGCCGAGCGGTCTGGCTGGCCCTGGAAGCCATCACGCTGGGACCGGCGGTTGCATCAGGAACCCCGCTTGCCGACGACTACTACGGCTTTTTACAAGCCCTCGCGGCAATGTCCGCACAGCCAGCAGCCCTCCGCACCTCGCGCCGCGCCGCTCGCCTGACCCCGTAGCGAAGTGAAGGACTCCGACGCGACGGCCGGCGTGGTCGCGTCGTATCTGCCGCTGGTTGTCGACCTGGATCATTCCCTGATCCGCACGGATGTTTTCGACGAAACGCTGATCGATGGTCTACGGCGTCAGCCGCTACAGACGCTGGCCTGCCTAAACGCGCTTCGGCGTGGTCGCGCCGCGCTGAAATCGGCTTTGGCCGATGCCACAACGCTCGACGTGGGCCGGCTGCCACTGAATCGCGACGTCCTCGGTTTGATCGATGACGCCCGGCGGATGCAGCGGTCGGTGTTTCTCGTGTCATCGGCTGATCAGCGGCTGGTGGATGGTATCGCCGATCGCCTCGGCGGTCTCGCTGGTTGGCAGGGTTCGTCGGAGTCGCTCAACCTCAAGGGTGCGCGCAAGGCACGGTGGCTGGTGCAACGCTTTGGTGACGGCGGCTTTGAGTATGTCGGTGATTCACATTCGGATCTCCAGGTCTGGCGTCATGCCGGCGGCTTGACCACTGTCGGGCTGGGGCCGTGGATGCGGCGGGCCGCCAACGTGCTCGGCCGCAACCAATCGGTGTTGGTGCTGCATCTCTCGGCCCCTGCTGGCGGGCGTGCACGGCTTCGTCCCTGGGCACGGCTGCTGCGGCCACGCCAATGGCTTGCCGCCGAGGGCGCGCTGTTCCTGACGCTGTGCATCTGCCTGCAGGCCGTCGATGCAGTGGTCGCAGCGCTACCGTTGATCGTCGGCTACTGGTTGCTGGGCAACAGCGGTCGTATGGGGGGCGGCGTTTTCGGGGCGCAAGTTCATCGTGGTCGTCCCGCAGCAGCGTCGATCGGCGACACCAACACCAGTACCAACCCCTACGCCGACGGTCGGCTGCGGCTGCGCACGGGTGCGCTGCTGTTTCCGTTCGTCGCGGTCTTGGGCCTGGTCTTCGTGAGCCGGGCTGGTGATTGGGCTTTGGGTTCGCTGGCGGTCCTGCACGCCGGGTTGTGTGCGGTGTCGACCTACGCAGGCCCATCTCACCCCAGGCATCGCTGGCTGCTGGCCGCAGCACGGCTTGCGACTTCGATCCTCACGGGGGTGCTTTTGGCCGTCCAGTTCAGGGCGTGACCGGAGCACATGCGGTGAGCAGTTGACCTTGACTGACCCCATGGCCTTGCACGTAGTCGATGCCGAGATCGAACAATGCCTTGACCAGGATTTTGTTGTGCGCGTGCTCGGCGATCAGAGGGAGTTTCAGCGCTCGTCCCAACTGAATGATGGATTGGAGAATGGCTCTGTCCTGGTTGTCCTCCAGAAAATTTCTGACCAATGAGCCATCGACCTTCAGGTAGTCCAGTGGTAGCTGTTTTAGCCGCGAGAACGAGCAATAACCTGAACCGAAATCGTCCAGCGCGACCTGGCAGCCCAGCTGCCTGATCTGGTGGAGCGCCGCCGAGGCTTCGACCGGGTTCTTCATGGCGAAGGTTTCGGTGATCTCCACGGTGATGTAGCGGGCGTCGTCCAGGTTGGTCAGAAGAACGGCTAGCCAGTCTTGCAGGCAGGCTTCATTGGCCAAGGTATAACCGGACAGATTGATGTGCATCCGCTTCATATCGAGACCATCTAGGCGTTGAGTCCCCATCCACTGCATTAGGCGGGCGAGGTTTCGCACATCCAGCTGCCCGATCAGGCCAAAGCGCTCGGCGGTCGGGAGAAACTGGCGGGGAAGCCGAGGTTTTTCGTCGCCGTTACAGACGCGTGTCAGCACCTCGTAGCCGAGGTATTCGCCCGACGGTTGGAGTATCGGTTCTGCGAACAGACACAGGCGGTCCTCATTGAGAATGCCGAGCACGTCCGAGATCCGGCAGGTCTCGTCAGGCGATTGCGGAGCATGTGGCAACGTCGCCGGTACCGATCGATTCCTGCCGCCCCGCTTGGCGTCTTCGACTGCAGTGGTGAGCGCGGCGAGGACCTCCTCGGTCGAGTGCATCACCCCAGGGCCGACCCAAGTCGCCCCAACGCTGGCGGTTAGGTGCGTCGTGAAACGCGCCGCTGTCAGGTCCAGCCTGCGCAAGGCCTGAACGATGCTGTCCGCTTCGCGCTGAGTGGCGTCCAAGTTCTCGGCAGCTAGGACCAAGACGAACTCGTCGGCGCACAGCCGCCCCGTCGCAAGGACATGTTCGCGATGTTGCAATAGCCGCCCGATGCGTCGCAGAACGCCGTCCGCCGCGTCTCGTCCCACCACATTGTTCACGATGCCGAAGCGATCCAGGTTGACCAGCAGTACGCCAAACCCACCTGTGCCGGTTTCGTGCACCTCTAGGCTCATCGCATCAATGGTTCCGCGAATGCTAACGCCGTTCTGAACGCCTGTGATCCTGTCGTGCTCGGAGCGATAACGGACGCGGCGGAGCAACTCGTCATGCTCGGTTGCATCGTGGAAGCACGCCATGGCTCCGACGAGTTGACCGTTTGCTTCGGTTAGGGGTTTTGCCCGCCCGCGTATCAGCCGGCCAGGTTGGCCCGAGTCCGGTCTGATGAGCATTTCATAGGCAGGTGTTTCGATGCCTTTCAGCGCTTTGGCCAATGGGAATTCATCAGGCTGGTAAAGCGTCCGACCGTCGAGATGATAAACCCCGAAAATTTCAGCCCAGTGATCAGGCGATGTAATGACTGGGCCATGTCCAAGCAGCTTTTCAGCATTGGCATTCTGGTAGATCACATGGCCGGTCGGGTTGATCAGCACCACACCGTCATTGATGTTGTCGAGCAGCAGGCTGACCGTCTCCAGCAGCATGTCTCGGGACATGGTTTCACGTAGGGCTTGCATCGTCGTTGGCATCGCGACGCGTGTTTTCATTGGATCAATGAATTGAGACATGCTCCCCTACCGTTCTTGGTCTTTTTTCCCACACTACTCCTGTTGTCGATCTTTTCCATCGTAAATTCTGTGATCTGAAAGACCTCAAGATTCAGCCGTTGGCGTCGATACCTGGGCCAAGTTCTGAACAAGGCCAGCCCGACAGTGCTAGACACCATTACCCAGGAATCCGTGATTCGGCTGGCGACCCAGCAGACCCTGCCCGCGCCGCCACAGGTGGTGATGCGGTTGTTGCAGGTGTTGCGCGGCGATGAGTTTTCGCTGGCCGATGTTGTGGCTGTGGTGGAGTCCGATGTCTCGTCGGCTGCGGCGGTGATGGCAGCGGCCAATTCCGTGGCCAACCGTGGCGTATCGCCGGCCCGTTCGGTCCGTGACGCGGTGATGCGGCTGGGCATGAGCGCAACCCGCGATCGGGTGATGCATCAGGCGATGCAGTCGGCCTTTCAGCCCCGACATCCTGCATTGACCGGCTTGTTGGGTAAGGAGTGGGCGCTGGCTGCTGCAGTGGCGACGATGCTCCGGCGGGTCGCAGACCCGGAGTTCGGCTTCGACGATCCGGATGCCGCCTTTACCATCGGCCTTTTTCACAATATCGGCATGGTGCCACTGCTTAGCGCCGCTCCGGCGCTGATCGACATCGGCTCTGCATCGGGCTACTACAGCGCCGCGCGGCATCACGCCAGTGCGCTGGGAGGCGCACTGGCGCGTCGCTGGCATCTCGGCGATGCCGTGTACAAGACTGCGCTGCATTGTCTGCGTCCCGCGGCCGAGCCTTGGGGACCCTGGATACTCGTGGGGATTGCCCGGCAGCTCTGCGCCGAGCAGCTGGGGCATCAGGTGGCTTGCGATGCCGAGTCATTGGAACGCTCCATCGTCTTGGCGCAGCGCGCGTTGGATCGAACAGATGTGATCGGCTGGCTGCAAGCACAGGGGGCCTATGCCGCCTGAATGCGGGCGCTGCGTGGCGGCGGACTTCCAGGGATAATCCACGCTCTGACTCGGATGGAGCCACGCGTGCGATTCGTGTTGTCTTGTTTGCGCGCCTGTGGGCTGACGCTGGCCGCGGGGGCGTTCGGCCTGCCCATGGTCCTGTTGCTGGCTGCGTCAACGCATGCGCCGGGCTCGGTGCCCGTGCCGGGTGACATCTGGCCGGACTCGCCCGGTATCGCTGCGTATTTCACTGCGTTCGAACAGGTGCCGATGGCGCGCGCCCTGCTGAACTCGGTTGTCTTGTTGCTGTTGTTTGTGCCGACGGCGTTGCTGACCGGCAGCCTCGGCGGGTTTGGTATTCGCCTGATGTCGCCACGTTGGCAGTTGATCGCAATCGCCTTGCTGGTGGCGGCCGCCTCGGTGCCCTATGCCGCGATCTGGTTGCCCCGTTTCATGTTGTTTCAGTGGCTGGGCCTGGGAGGAAGCTGGATTCCGCTGTGGGCGCCTGCGCTGATGGGTGGGCATCCCCTGCTGGTCCTGCTGTTCTACGTTTCGGCTCGCGGCATTTTGTCCTCGCAGATCGATGCAGCCCGGCTGGAGTCGGCGGGCTGGTTGCGAATCTGGTGGCGTGTCGCCCTGCCACAGATGCAGCCGGCGTTGCTCGCGGCGGCGTTGCTGGCGACTGCCTGGTGCTGGTCCAGTTTCACCGAGCCGCTGCTCTACCTGCACAGCGAACGTTCACAGACGGCGCCGCTCATGCTTTATGCACTGGAACTACTTGGGGCGAGCAACTGGTCCGTGCTGATGGCGGCTGCCATGGTGCTGGCCGCACCGGTGGTGCTGATCTTGCTGGTGGTCCCGCGGATACTGAATCGATCGGTAGGAGGGTGATTTGAGCGCTGCACGATGGGTGGGCTGTTGGGCGGCCGTGTCGCTGACTGTTGCTGCCTGCGGCCGTGATGCGGGCGGTGACCATACGGCGTTGCGCTTGCAGGCCGTGGCCGACCCGGTCGAGGCCAAGGCATACCGCGGCCTGATCGCGGCATTCGAGGCGCAGCGTCCAGATGTGCAGGTGGAATTCATCCCGGTGGGGCGTCACCCCGAGCATGTGACCCGCCTGACCACGGCATTCGCTGCCGGTAACGCCCCCGACCTGTTCCTGATCAACTTCCGCCGCTGGGGGCAGTTCATCGCCAGCGACGTGCTGGAGCCGGTCGGCCCACTGCTGGACGAGGCCGGGTTGCTCGACCGCGATGCGTTCTACGCGCCGCCGCTGGACGGCTTCAGCGTCGATGGCCGACTGATCTGCATGCCGCAGAACGTGTCGTCCCTGGTGGTTTACTGGAACCGCGCGTTGTTCAAGCAGTACGGGGTCGAGCCACCGGCGGCGGATTGGAGCTGGCGCGAATTTCATGATGCTGCAAGGGCGCTGACCCGCGATAACGATGGTGATCGGCGAGCGGATCTTTATGGTCTCGATGTCGATGCCTCGATCATTCGTCTCGCGCCCTTCGTGTGGCAGGCGGGCGGTCAACTCGTCGACGATGTGCAACAGCCGACTCGATTTGCCCTGCGCACGCAGCGGGCCGTGACGGGGCTGATGTTCCTCAAGCGATTGAAGAACGAAGTGCGGGTGATTCCGCCTCTGATCGAGCGGCGCGCCGAGAGCCCGGACGCACGGTTCATTCGCGGCGGGGCAGCGATGACGCTCAACAGCCGGCGCTTCTCGGCGACCCTGCGCGCCGTCAAGGGCCTGGATTGGGATGTGGCTCCGCTGCCGCAGAACCAGCAGGCTGCTTCGGTGCTGCATGCCGATGCCTATTGCCTCGGGCGCCAAAGCCGTCACAAGGCGGCGGCGCGGGACTTCATTGCCTTCGCCACGGGGGAGCAAGGTCAGGCGCTGCTGTCAGCGTCCGGGCGAATCGTGCCGGTGCGCAAGTCCGTGGCCGAAAGCGAGGCATTCCTGGACCCGAATCAGCCCCCGGCATCCGCCCGGGTTTTTCTCGACACCATTCCGACGTTGCGCCGGACGCCGAACATCCCGGTTTGGTACGAAATCGAAACGCGGATTAACCCGATTATCGAGGAGTGGATGTTCGAGTCGGTCGCGCAGATGGCCGGCGAGCAGAACTTCGGGTTGAGGGACGGTTATTTCCTGGTCAGCCGCATCGAGGCCGCGGCGGGTGACTTGCTGCGACCGCCGGCTGCAGTGGACGACGGCTCGTGAGCCAGATGGCGTCGGCGGTGGCCGGCCTGGACATTGCTGACCTGTCGGTCCAACTGGGCGGGCAAACGGTTTTGCACAACATCGAATTGCGCGCGCAACACGGCGAGTTTGTCGTGCTGGCAGGACCTTCGGGTAGCGGGAAATCCACGCTGCTGCGGGCGATTGCCGGTTTGCTGCCCTGCGCCGCCGGGCGCATCGCAGCCGGAGGGCTCGCTTTGGATGGCTTGCCGCCGGGCAAGCGCGATATCGCCATGGTGTTCCAGGATCATGCGCTGATGCCGCATCTGACGGTTGCCGGAAACCTGATGTTCGGGCTGCGCGCTCGCGGCACTGCACGCCGGGTCGCCCAGGCGCGGGCCGCCGATGTGGCCGAGCGGCTGGGGCTCGGCGGACTGCTGCACAGACCGGCCTCCCAGTTGTCGGGCGGTGAGCGTCAACGCGTAGCGCTGGGCCGGGCGATGTTGCGTGATGCACGGTTGGTATTGATGGACGAACCCTTGTCGAGCCTGGATGCGCCGCTGCGCGCACGCATGCGGCGCGAGATTCTGGAGTTGCACCGCCGCCAGGGCTGGACCACGGTTTATGTCACCCATGATCAGGCTGAAGCGCTGTCCATGGCCGATCGGCTCGGCGTGCTGATCGACGGCGTGTTGCAGCAGGTGGACGCTCCGCTGGCGCTTTATCAGCAGCCCGCCAATACGGCCGTCGCGGCCTTTCTGGGTCAACCGGCCATGCAGTTGTTCAATGCCGAGGCGAGTTCAGCTGGTGTCTGGCTGCTCGGGCGTGACCGGGCAGCGACGCTGGGCGCCGAATCCGCCCGTCTTGTGGCCGGCATTCGCGCCGAAGCGGTCGAGGTGGACGGCTCGCTCTGGTCACCGCTGCAGAGCGGTAGCTGGCCCGTTCCGGCAAGGATCAGCCGGGTGGAACACCTCGGCGATGTGCAGTGGCTGCATTGCGATGTGGGCGACGAGTCGTTGATCGCCCGTGTCGAACCGGAGAGGCGATACACGGCGGGAGCACCGATTGCATTGGCGCTCTCACCTGATCGTGTGTGCTGGTTCGACGCGCGGACCGGACTGCGCCTGTGAGTCGTGGTGGCGGACTTGCGGCGATCGCGCTGGCCGCGACCGTCGGACTGGTGATGCTGCCCCTGGTCGCAACGCTGGTGCTCGCGGGATTTCGCTATGACGCGCTGAATTCGCCAGTCTGGATTGGGTTCGATCACCTGCGCCGGCTACTCGCTGATCCGCTATTCCTGACCGCTCTCGAAAACTCTCTCTGGCTGATTGTGGTCGCCGTACCGGTCCGGCTGTTGCTGGCTCTGGTGCTGGGCTTGCTACTGACTGATCGCGGCCGCGTGGCGCGTGCGGCATTCGTGCCGGTTTTCACGCCGGTGGTGCTGCCGGAACTCGTCTGGGCCATGGCCTGGCTGTGGATTCTGAACCCCTTCTTCGGCCCGGCCGCATGGCTGCTCAACACCTTGGAGGTCGGTGGCGCGCAATGGCTGCTGACATCGACGGGCGCACGCTCGGCGATTGTCGTCGTGTTGGGGTTTCTGATTGGTGAGCAGGTGCTGGTGATCATGGCGACGCGGCGCCACATTCCGCCGCAACGCTATGAGCTTTGCGCGGTCGAGGGAGCCGGTGGGTGGTACAGCTTTTCTCGCGTGACGCTGCCGGCATTGTGGCCGGTGTTGCTGATGCTGGCGGCGCGTGATGTCGTGCTCGTGCTGCAGCTGGCGTTCGTGCCGTCACTGATCGTGACCAAAACCGGGCCGCAGTTCGCGACACTTTATCTGCCGCATTACATCTACCAGAACGCGTTCGAGTATTTGCGGTTCGGTTATGCGGCGGCGATGAGCGCCGTGCTCGTGCTGGCGGTTATGGTCGTGCTGGCCGCGCAGTTCTGGTTGCTGCGACGCTGGATCCGGATGGGCTGATCAGCATCAGGCCATGCGCGGCCAGTTCGCCAGCCGTCGCTTGCTGCGCCCCGCCTCACCGTCGCTGCCGCCGGCTCTTGCCAGCGCACGGGCGAGTTCCGAGCGGGTCATCCGGGGGTCAATCACGCGATCGATCAGGTTTTGTTCCGCCGCCGGCCACGGTGCATTGGCGCGGGCCATGTCGTCGATCATCTGCCGGCGCATCGCATGGCCCTGTTCTTCGGGGAGGGCGGATAGTCGCCGGCCATGGGCCACGTTCACCGCGACTGCCGGCGCCATGAAGGAGATATCTGCGCCCGGCCAGGCCAGCACCACGTCGCTGCCCATGTTGCCGCCGGACATATTGCAATGCGCCATGCCGTAGGACTTGCGGACAATCAGGCTAATGCGCGGTACCGAGGACTGATGCAGCGCCTCGATGAAGTTCATGATCTTCAGCGGCATCTGGCGTTCTTCCGCCCGCTTGCCGACAAAGAACCCCGGCGTGTCGTGCAGAAAGAGCAAGGGAATATGGAAGGAGTCGCAGAGACAGATGAAACTGGTCGCCTTTTCGCAGGCACCCGGTCCCATGGCGCCAGCGGTGACCTTCGGATTGTTCGCGAGGATGCCCACAACCTGTCCATCCAGCCGGGCGAGCGCGGTGATCAGGCTGCCGTCGTAGCTGGGTTTGAGCTCCAGCAGCGAGCCGGTATCGACGATCAGTTCCAGCAGCCGGTGCATGTCGTAGGGCTGGCGCGGGTCCGACGGAACCGTCTCCAGCAAGGCCGGAACCGGTTGATCGGTCGGGTGGGTGGCGGGTAACCGGGGTGGCAAGGCAGCGGCGCTGGATGGGAAATACGACAGGCAATGGCGTGCCAGTTGCAGCGCATGGGCATCGTCATTGGCGAACAGATCGACCAGCCCGGTGGTGTGGGCGTGCAGGGCCGGGCCGCCGAGGGCCTCTGCCGTGGCCTGTTCACCCGTGGCGATTTCAAGAATGGACGGCCCGCCGACGCACATGGCGGTGCCCTTGGCCTGGATCACGATGTCGGAGACCGAGGCGGTCCAGGTTGGTCCGCCGAAGCATTCGCCGAGAATCAGCGTGAGCAGGGGCACGCGCCGGTCGCGTGGCGCGTGGTCGATACGGTAGACCATGCTCATCATGCCGTCCGAACCCATGATGTCGGGAACGCGCGCGCCGCCTGCGTCGCCGAGGTGGACCAGCGGCAAACCCTTGCGGCAGGCATAGTCCATCAGCGCCATTTGCTTGCTCACACCCACACGCCCGCCGGCGCCCGCGAGCACGGTGACATCATCTGCGCTGACCGCCACCGGTCGGCCGGCGATCGCACCGTAGCCACAGATCTTGCCATCGGCAGGGGTTCGGTCGCGCGCCTCTGGCATGTCGCTGCGTGCCAGCAGGCCGAGTTCGTCGAAACTGTCGGCATCGACCAGGGCGGCGATGCGTTCGCGGGCGGTGAGCCGCCCCTTGGCATGCTGGCGGGCGATGCGCTGCTCGCCGCCCATGGCCAGGGCCGCCTGGGTCCGCGTCGCCAGTGCGTGCAGCCCGTAAGGATCGTCGCCGGTCATCGCGTCACCCCGCTCCGTCGGCGTCGGCGGTTCTGATCAGTTCGGCGAAATCTGCCGTCGGCATCGGGCGGGCGAAGAGAAAGCCCTGCATTTCGTGGCAACCCAGCCGGCGCAGGGCCTCCCATTGCGCGTCGGTTTCCACGCCTTCGGCCACCGTATTCAAATGCAGGCTGTTGGCCAGCGCGATGATTGCGCTGCAAATCGACGCATGTTGTTCCTCGGAATCGACGTCCCGCACGAATTCACGGTCGATCTTCACCGTGTCGATGGCGAAGGTCTTGAGGTGGGTCAGCGAGGAGTATCCGGTTCCGAAGTCATCCAGGGCGATCGAGAAGCCGTGCGATTTCAGCAGCCGCAGTGCGTCGCGGGTCTGTTCCATGTCGGTCAGCAGGGCTGATTCGGTGAGTTCCACCTCCAGCTGTGCGGGGGCGACGTCGAATTCCTCGCAGGTCCGGATCAGCAGTTCGACCATGGCGAGATCGCCGAGATTGGCGGCCGAGAGGTTGATCGCGATCTGAGGAGCTTGCAGCTGCTCAGCCTTCCACGAGGCCAGTAGCCCGCAAGCCTTGCGGATGACCCAGGTGTCCAGTTCGACGATCAGGTTCGATTCTTCAGCCAGGGCGACGAAGGTATTGGGCGGGATCCAGCCGATTTCGTCGCTATGCCAGCGCAGCAAGGCCTCGGCGCCGACGATGCGGCGGTCCATGCAGAACTTGGGTTGCAGGTGCAGTTCCAGTTCATCATTCGCGATGGCCTGCCGCAGCTGGGTCTCCAGTGCCAGACGCGATTCCACCCGCGTGGTCATTGCTTCGTTGTAGACCACCACGCCCTCGGCCTGAGGCCGTGAGTGGCTGGACGCCGCGGTGGCCGCGTAGCGGATCAACGAATCTGCATCGGCTGCGTGTTGCGGCGCTTGCGCCATGCCCACCGAAGCGGAGATAGGGACGCGATGTTGGCCAATGGTCAGCGATTCGGTGCAGATCAACCGCAGCCGCTCGCCCATCGCCAGGGCTTGCGTGTCATCGGGTCCGGTGGTCTGGAAAAACACCACGAAATGATCGGAATCCAGGCGGGCCAGGTCTCGTCGTCCCGACGGTTGCTCCTGGCCGTGAACCGCTCGCATCAGCCGAGAGGCCAGGGTTTGCCACATGTCGTTGAGTAGCTGCTGTTGCATCGACTGCGCAATTTGCTTGGGCACGGCAATGCGAACGCAAAGCACCGACAATGACTCTTGGCCGCCCTCGGCGCGGCGCAGCAGTTCATTGGTGCGTTGTTCGAACAGCTCCCGATTGGGCAGCCCCGTGATGCGGTCGTAGTAAGCGAGCTGATTGAAGCGGGCGTTGCGTTCCTGCGCCCTGAAATTGAGCCGGAGCACCCACCACAGCAGCAAAAGGGCCGCGGCGGTGTAGAGCCCGTACGCCCACCACGTAGCCCACGGAGCGGGCGTAACGCGAATCGGGAGCGTGTATGGCTCGGGCGTCCACACGCCGTCGCTGTTCGCCGCCCGAATTTTCAGCGTATAGCTGCCGGGGTCCAGGTTGGTGTAAGTCGCACGACTGCGGGTCGAGGGCGGGCTCCAGTTCTTGTCGAAGCCTTCCAGCTTGACCGAGTAGAGGTTTTGGTCCGGCGCGGTGTAGTCCGTCGCAGCGAACTCGAAGGCGACCACGTTTTCGTTGTGGGCCAGAACGAGCGAGTCACGTAGGTAGGGTGGCGTGGTGCCGGACAGGGGTTCGCCATAGAGCAGGATATCGGAGAGCAGAATGCGAGGCGGCTGGGCGTTCCACTCGACCGTCATGGGGTCGATGACATTGAAGCCGCCCGGCCCACCGAAATAGAGCGTGCCGTCGTCCGCACGGTAATGAGCTCCAAAGTTGAATTCGTTGCTAAAGCTGCCGTGGCCTTCGTGAAAAGTTCGAATCTCACCGGTCGCCGGTGTGTATCGCATCAGCCCATTGTTACTGCTCAGCCACAATCGGCCGTCGGGGTCCGGCTTGATGCCGTAGATGACGTTGCTGGAGAGTCCATCCGCGGTTGAGATCACCGAGAACGTCGATTGATCACGCTGTATCGAATCGCGACTCAGCTTCGCCAAGCCTTGAGCGCCGGTACCGATCCAGAGGTTTTCGTCGGCATCCGCATATAGGCTGTAGATCGTGTCCGACGGCAGTCGGCCGGCTTGTGCTGCATCGCTGCGGAAGCGGCGAGCATCTCCAGATTCTATGTCTACACGGATCAGCCCGTTCGTCTCGGTGCCTATCCAAAGTTGGCGGTCGCGGACGATAGCCAATGCGGTAGCGCGCAACCGCTCCAGCCCGATCGCCGTGCCCGAGAAGCCTAGGCGCTCGACAGAAAGGGTTTGCGTATCAACTCGGGCGACTCCACCGTTGTACGTGCCCACCCAGAGCGTTCCCGGCGGACCCTCCGCTAGGGACATGATGCCAGGCGCGCCTAGGGCATCTTGCGCTGCCGGATCGACTGGAAGGGATTGAATAGCGTCGTTTCTTGGGTCGTAGCGGAGCAGGCTATCTGCCAATGTGCCGATCCATATGATGCCGGCATCGTCTCTGAGCAGTGACATGACGCTGTTTTGGGACAGAACATAACGTGACATGGACGCCGCTGGGCTGGCATTGCCAGCTTCATCCAGGCTCAGCACTCCTGAGCCGATCGTGCCGATCCATACGGTGCCGTCCCCATCGGCCGGTTTTAGAAATGCGTTTACGTTGACCCCTGACAGGGATACTGGCGTGCGTGGCCCAAGTGACCAACTCCGGGGATTCCACGTGGCTACCCCACCCCCACGGGTGCCGATCCAGACAAGACCAGACGTGTCTTGTGCAAGGCTCATTACGAAATCGTTGGGAAGGCTGTACTGATTGGCCGCTTCGTGCCGGATAGTCTGGTAGGACTCATCCGGAAAGATCAGCGTGATGCCGGACTGGGTTCCGACCCAGATTCGTCCCTCGTTGTCCTCAAGCAACGCGCGGACGCGATTGCTGACCAATACGATCTCATCGTTGGTGTCAGCACGAAAATGCTTGAACTGGCCGGTATCTGGATTCAGGCGAGACACGCCAGAATCAAATGTCGCGATCCAGATGCGACCATGCCGGTCTTCCATTACGTGAGAGACATTATTTGTTGCCAGCGAATAAGCTACGTCGCTATCTTCGCTGTGAACATAGGATGTCACGGTGTTCGATGGCCGCTGAATCCGGTGCGCGCCTCGCTGACTCCCTACCCAGATCGTGCCGTCTTCGGCTTCCTCGAGTGAGGTAATCGCGCGGCGATGCGTCGCATCTGAACGTCCTGTTTCATTCAGGAATTGGGCGAAGGGTCTACCGTTCGCTGTGAGGGCGATAACACCGTGTTCCCGAGTCCCGACCCAGACCGTTCCGTCGGATGCGACTAACAGGTCATAAATTCTGGCATCAGTGAGATCATCCCCCCTCTGGCCGGTTAACCGAGCGAGATCAAAACGATCATCCTCGCGATGCATCTGCGTGACGCCGCCGTCGTCTGTCCCGAGCCAGAGATTGCCGGTTGCATCCTCGTCGATAGCCCAGATGTAGTCGCTGCGCAATTGGCCGGGCTCTCCGGCCTGGCGGTAGTAAGCCCGGATGTCATGGCCGTCAAACCGATTCAGCCCGTTCTCCGTTGCCAACCAGATATAACCGAACCTGTCCTGATGGATATCCATCACGGTGCTCTGGCTAAGCCCATCCCTGACACCGATTCGCTCAAAGGAAAGCGGGATTGATCGCGTGGCACTCCAGGCAGCGGGGGGCAGGGCAGTGAAGGCAAGCGCGAGCAACGCGTACGACATTGCACGACGGGCATGTGAGCGCAGTGATCGTCCCAGGCTGAAGCAGGCCAATTTCATTGAACAGAGTATGAACGAGCTCGTGTGAGAGTTCTGCGAGGACCGGTGAGATTGGGTGTCGAAACGTTCGCCTTGGGTGCGGCGCAGTGAGTTTAGTAGGTCCTACTATTGTTCCTGCCTGAGCGGGTTTCTACCCTAGCGTCCGAACAAAAAACGTTTCCACTAGGGATCTTCGCGGAAGCGCAATTTACTGGGGCTCAGGGATAGGCCACCACTAGGCCATTTGCAATGAATACACGTTTTCTGGGGATTGGCGCGGGCCTGTTCGCCGCGCTAGGGGTCGTTGCGTTCAACGCAACGGGTATTGTCCAACGCACGCTCGTCGAAGTCGAACCGACAACGACTTTCATCGTGAAAGCACGTACGGCAGCCGATGCCGTGGCGGCTGTGAACGCGGTCAACGGTGTGATGATCGGCGAGCTGTCGGTGATCAACGCAGCAACTGCTGCGTTGACGGACAGCCAGGCAGCGGCGCTGCGCCGCCGCGAGGGCTTGCAGGTCTACAACGACGCGCAACTCGAGGTCAGCGGTGACGCGCCGGATACGTTCTATCCGGCATGGGTCGGCGCCGATCAGCTACATGCCAGCGGCATAGACGGTAGCGGTGTGGCCATCGCAATCATCGACACCGGCCTGTGGCCGAAGGTCAGCAACGAGCTAGCCGTCGAACACGGCGTGGATACAGTAGGGCTGGCAACCGGCGGGTCCGACTTGTCGTTTGCGCCTGGGCTCGTCAGCGACCAGAGCGGTCACGGGACGCACATCACTTCGGTGGCTGCCGGCCGTGAGCTGTCCGCCGAAGGTTTCTACGAAGGTGTAGCCCCCGGGGCTGACGTGGTTGTGGTACGTGCATTCGATGACAATGGCTACGGCTCCTACGTGGATGTGATCGAAGGCATCCAATGGGTGATTGATCATCACGCGCAACTGAATATCCGGGTACTGAACCTGTCTTTTAGCGCCGAGCCTCAGTCCTATTATTGGGATGACCCGTTGAACCAGGCGGTGATGGCGGCCTGGGAGGCCGGTATTGTCGTGATCACCTCAGCCGGCAACACCGGGCCGGACCCGATGACGGTTGGTGTGCCAGGCAACGTGCCGTATGTGGTGACCGTGGGTTCTGTGGACGACAACTACACGCCCGACGATCACAGCGACGATTTCCTGTCGTCGTTTTCATCGACCGGGCCAACCTACGAAGGCTTCGTCAAGCCTGAAGTGACTGCGCCGGGCGGCCATATGCTGGCGCATATGAACCCCAACGGGACGATTGCGCGATCCTATAGCGAGTACCAGCACGAGAGCGGACACTACTTCACCATGTCCGGCACATCGCAGTCCTCGGCGGTGATTTCGGGCGTCGCTGCGTTGGTTCTCCAGGCGGACCCCACACTGACGCCGGACGATGTGAAATGTCGCTTGCTTAGTTCAGCGAGACCGGTTGTGGATTCATCAGGCGCATCATTGTATTCCCTGTTCCAGCAAGGCGCCGGACTGGTTTTTGCCCCGGATGCGGTATTCAGCCAGGCGACCGCTTGCGCGAACATCGGGCTTGATGTCGTGGCTGATCTGGCAGGCGAAGCGCACTATGTCGGCGCCGCGACGCAGCTCGAGGACGGAACCTTCGCGTTAAAAAACCCTGGTACGCAAGAATTGATCGGCGGAGAAGGTTCTACTTGGGACGGGGCTTACGTGTTTGCCCAAGGCTATACCTGGAGCGGAGGGGATACAGGCGGAACGACAGATGGATACACCTGGAGCGGTGGTGATACCGGCGGAACTACAGACGGGTACACCTGGAGTGGCGGTGACACAGGCGGCACCACGGACGGGTACACTTGGAGCGGTGGCGATACTGGCGGTACGACCAACGATGGTTACACTTGGAGTGGCGGTGACACTGGCGGCACGACCGACTTCATGCCCGACTTGTTAGGGCTCCGAGATCTAGACATCATCGACTGGGTCATCCCGGACCCACAGCGTGTGGGTGAATAGCCTATCGGCGAATATTAGTTCGTGCATTCGCGCTCGGAGTCGTTGATTCGGCTCCGAGCGTTTTTATATACAGGGCCTCAAAAGCCTGAACTCGGTTCATTGCCCGCCATGCAGATCATGATTGATTGCGGCGAGTTGGGGAATGAACACGCGCCACGAACTGATTGCGCAGCTCTATACCGTTGCGGCCGAAATGCTGCCGGATGCGTACGGCCAATGGGCGGTGGGTGAGCTGGCGCGGTGCCACGACATCGCCGGTCTCGAATGGACGCTATCTGCCGAGTCGAGTCTTTATCGCTCGGGGTTGATCGCCCGGCTGGAGGGTGGGGCGGGCCCGGATGAGCCGGTGGTCTATCAGCAGGTGCTGGAAGTGATGGTCGATGGCGCACGGCATGTGTTTCGACTGCCGGGCGCTGGAAACCACGCTCCTGCAGACCGTGATTTCCATACAGGGCTTTTTCATGCGGCGACGGCCTGGTCGCTCTGCCGCCGCTACTCCATCGCAGGTCGTATGGATGGCACTGGTGCGGATACAGAGCTGGGATACGCGATCGTTCACGCGACGGGGGAGGTCAAGGTGTGTGATTCGCGATTTTCACAGTTGCTGGCGGGTGCGGGGTGGACGGGGCTCGGGGTGCCACTGCCCTTTCAGATTCCCTGGAATGCCCGCGTGGCGAAGCGGGGATTTTGTTGGAGCTCCCTGTATTTCCAGGTGACACGGGATCGTCGGGTGTATCGTCTCGCGGTGCGGCCGGATCGCCGGGTCACGGCCAGCGTGACTGATCGCGAGTGGAGCGTCGTTCGCGAATTGGCCAAAGGCAAGACCTATCCGCAGATTGGCGAGGCGTTGCATATCGCACCCACCACGGCGTCTTCGCACACCTACAAGCTGATGGACAAGCTGGGGTTTCGCCAGAAGAGCGAGTTGGTGCAGTGGTACCACACCCAGGCCGTGCGTCTGGCCTGACGCCAGCCGCCGGCGGTTGTCAGCCAGCGCTCAGGTGGCGGGCGCATCGTGTGATCTCCCGTCATCAGGAGATCACCATGAATCGAATCGCCTGTCTTACCCTGTCCACCTGCCTGTTGGCGACCGCGCCGCTGGTTGACGCCGCCGGTTCTCGCGAACAGTCACTCATCGAGTCGGTGGACCGTGCCGCATCGGCGCGTGGCGAGCAAAAGCACCGGCCTTCGGGGCCTCGTCATGCGCCGGATCGCGGCCGTGGACGCGACCACCATCCAGGTCGTGGTCATGGTCACGCGCCGCGACATGGCCACGCACCGCAGCACCGCCGGGCTTACGCGCCGCGTCGCCACCGCATCAGTGAGTACGATGCACGCCGAATCGCCATCCATCACTATGGTCTGGGCGTGCGCAGCGCGCATTGCCACGATGGATACTGGACGCTGGTTGGTCATCGCCACGGGCATGGTGCGATCCGGGTTGTGCTGGATGCATTCTCAGGGCAGGTTGTCGGGTATTTCCCACTCGACCCTCACCGAGGCTGGCGTTGGTAACAAGTGCACGTATCTGTTCTCGCCGGTTCGTCAGCACCCTGTTCTTGCTGGTGGCTTTGGTCACGCCCGTGCACGCCTTTCCCGGCGGCGCCTCCGCGCTGGTCGCATCGGCCGGTGGGGGCTGGAAGACCGGCGCGGTGCGCCAGGCTATGGCCGAGATTCAGTCCCGCTACGGCGGATCGATGATCCGCCAGCAATCCAGCGGCGACACCTTGCTGGTGCAGTGGCGCACCCGACAGGGCGTGCAGGTCTTTGTCATCGAACCCTCTACCGGGCGCTGGTATCCGGCGCCGCGTCGCGATGCGCGTCCTGGTCGTTGACGACGATTCATCGCTGCGCGAAGGCGTGGCGGCGCTGATCCAGGAATCCGGCTTCGACGTGGAGACCGCGGGTAGCGGCGACGCTGCGGATTCCTGGGTCCGGGCGGTACCGTTTTCCGGCGTCGTGCTCGATCTGGGGCTGCCGGATGGCGACGGCCTGGCTCTGCTGCGTCAATGGCGCCGTCGCGGCCTGGCCGTTCCTATCCTGGTGCTTTCGGCCAGGGGGACGCCCGACGAGCGCGCTGACGGGCTCGAAGCAGGCGCCAACGATTATCTCCCCAAACCGTTTCACGGTCGTGAGCTGCTCGCGCGGCTGCGGCGCATGATCCAGGGCAGCACACCGCTGATCGAACCACTTCGTCTGGGCGCAGATGGCGATGTTGCCTTCGACCTGGTGGATGAATCCGTATTCCGCGATGGTCAGCCGGTGGCGATCTCACGCACCCTGCGTCGCGTGTTGGGTGTGCTGGTGGCCGCGCGAGGGCGGGCGGTTAGCAAGGCCCACCTGATGGATCAGGTTCGGGATCTGGAAGCCGCCGCATCGGAGAACGCCGTGGAGCAGTGGGTGCGCCGATTGCGCCAACGGCTAGGCCAGAGCTTGATCCTGACTGTGCCCGGGCAGGGGTATGCGATCAATTTGCCCGCCGAGCGGGCCATCCGCTGATGCGATCCCTGCGCCTGCAATTGACCCTGACGGTGGCGTTGGTGATCGGGGCAACGCTGTTGCTGGCCGGCAGCTGGCTGGGTGCCCGTCTGCATCAGGGCATGGAACAGTCGGCCGTCGCGCGCCTCACCGAAAGCGCCGAGCATGTGGCGGCTTTTTTGCCGTTCGAGCTGCCCGACAACTGGTCTCAAGGTGAGTTCGCCCAGCCGTATTCGGGGCATTACTGGGAGCTGATCCAGCTGGGCGATGGCGAAGACGCTGGGCGTTTTGCGGCCTCGGCGTCCTTGACCGATTACGAGTTGCTCGGCGCCGACGTGGCGGTCCCACCGACGGTAGTCGTCGGTCAGCTGGCTCGGCTAACGGGGCCGCTCGAGCAGCAGCTGGTTGCAGTCTGGGTACCTCTGCCGGTCGGTCCCGAACCCGGCCGTTTCGCGATGCTGATCGCGGTGCCCGCGCAGCCGCTGGACCAGCAGACAGCGGCCTTACGCTCCGCGCTCTGGCGCGGCGGGATCGTGATCTGGCTGCTGTGCGTGCTCGCGGGCGGGGCGGCAATTGCCGCAGCGTCGCGTCCGATCCGGGCCTTGCAGCGCCAGCTTCTCAGTTTGCAGCGCGGTCAACGGCAACGACTGGGCGAAGCCGTGCCATCGGAATTCTCTGGCTTGGTCCGGAGCTTCAACGCCGTCTTGACCGCACACGAGCAAACCGTGGCACGCCATCGGGATGCCGTGGCGCAGTTGGCGCACGAGTTGAAAACGCCGCTGGCGACGCTCAGGCAGGCCGCGGAGGCCGGCTCACAGGTCAGCTCCGAGGAGGTGCTGATGCGGGTGGAGCGAATGATGCCGCTGATCGAACAGGAGATCGGCCGGGCTCGCATTCACGGGCCATCACCGGGGTTGCAGCCGGTTACGCTGGTCAAGCAACTGCAGCGGGCCATTCAAGTCTGTCGTGTCGATCACGAGCTTGGGCCCGATGCCATTCGCCAGGACGTTCCTGCCACGCTGACGGTGCCGCTGGAAGCGCGGGATTTGTACACCGTGATCTGGAATCTGCTCGACAATGCCATCCGGCACGGCGGCCTGCCGGTCCTGATCTCCGCCACCGGCGACGGCTTTGCGATCCACGACAGTGGAGGCGGCGCGCAGCTTGCCGCGATCCGCCCTCAGGGCATCGGCCTGTCGCTGGTCGAGACCATTCTCGATGCCTACGGTTGGACAACGACGATCAGCGCCAGCCCGGAGGGTGGGCGCTGTGTCACGGTCCATCCGCAGGTCGCCACTCCGAACTGAAGCGGCCCAACCGAAGTTGGGCCGCTTGTATTACTTGCGCCGAGCTGGGTTCGCGCGCTGGCTGCGTCGCCGCAGCCAGCCACCGGCGAGCAGGACCAGCAGTGCGCCGGGCAAGGCCGCGCCGCCCTTGCCACCGGCCGAGTCGTTGCCGCCCGGCGTGCCACCACCTGTTGTCGCGTTCTCGAAGTTGTACAGCTGCACACCCCGACCAAACGTCGCCGCGAACAGCTTGGTGTCGTCACCGGGCTGCAGGACCAGCTGATTGATTGGCAGGTTGGGCAGGTCGCCCAGCGGCGCCCATTCCGAACCTTCGAGGTCGCTGGAGATGAACGCGCCGATGTCGGTGCCGACGATGAGCTGCTCGCCACGCTTGATGATGGCCGTGGTCACGACATCCGGCAGGTTGCCGGAAATGTCGACGAAGGTTTCGCCAGCGTCGGTGGACTTGAAGACATGGCCGCTGCCAACGTCGGTGTTCTGATCCAGGTAGCCGCCCTCGGGTAGCCAGCGAGCGGTGGAGTAGCCTCCCAGCGCGGCGTAAACCGTGGTGGGTTCAGCCGGGTCGATTTCCAGCCCGTAGATGAAGCGATTGGGCAGGCCGTCTGCTGTGGCGTGGTGCCAGCCGTCCGATGTGCCGGCGGCCGGGGGCGCATCGCCACCGACATTAGTCGCGATGCCCGAATCGAACTGGGCGTTGCCGTCCAGCACAGAGCAGCTCCCGCAGAACGCCACGTAGGCGGCGTCGCCTTCCAGATCCAGCGAGCGGTGACGGGCCTGGTAGGCGATGCCGGTGACCGGGCTCACCCCGAGGTCGAATACGTTGACCCAGTTGGTGGCCGTGGTCGCATCCGTGGTTTCCGCCACCATCGTGCCGGCCGCGATCATGTGATCGGCGTTTTGCGGATCCATGAAGAACGGCCCCAGGAAATGCGCGGCGCCGACTTCAGCTTCGCCCGGATCAGCGAAGCTGAAGGTCTCGCCACCGTCGTTGGTGCGGTTAATCGACAGGCCGGGCGTCTGCACAAAGGCCGTCTGCGAGTCATCGGGATCCACGGCTGTCCACATGCCGTCGCCGATGTAGATGCGAACCTGGCGTCGCGTGTCCGGCTCGATCTTGCCGGATGCGTTGTCTTGCAGGCCGTAGTACACCGTGCCGTCCTTGGCGACGCTGATGCCGTAGTTCATCAACGTGTAGAAACCTTGGTTGGCGCCGTCTTCCCAGTTGGCATTGGAGAACGGGGCGGTGACCGGGTTCGCCGAATACTGCTTGTAAGCGCCGCCATCACCACCCGCGAACAGCCACACGCCGCCGTTCACGTCATCGGGGATGTAGAAGCCGGTGTGCTGATCGGGATGCGTGGTGGTCCCGTTGATGATGCCGTCGTAGGTCGGGCAGATCGGCGTGCCGACGCCACCGACGTTGCCGATCAGGAACAGGCAGGTGTTGCCGGCGAAGTAGGTGCCGATGACCCCGAAATCCAGAGGGTTGAGCTGCTGGGTGACGCCATTGACGGGCACAATGCCTGAGGATTCGGTCTGCCAGATTTCCTCCAGGCCGAAGGTGAGTCGAGTCGGTGCGCCGGTGAGGGGGTCGGTGGCGGTGGGGTCGGGTGCGATCCAGAGGTCATACCAGGCCTGGATGCCCGGTCCGACGCCCAATGCCGCGGCGGCCGCAAGCGATGAGCCGCCGACCAGTCCGCTGGTGAGGATCTCCAGCTCGTCCGCCAGCTGCGTCCAGCTTTCGCCGAAATCGGTGGACACGTAAATCCCGTTGAGCGCAGTGCTGCTGAGTACGCCGGTGTCTTCCACGAGTTCGCAGACGAATTGCGGGTCACCAGCCGGTAGCTGCTCGCAGGGCAGGTCGGGAATCTCGATGCCATCCCCGATCAGCGAATCGACGTAGGCGACACCGCCGTTGAGCAGCGCGGCATCCTGCACGATCGCGTAGACGATGTTGTGATCCTGGTCGTCGCCGCTGGCGATGCCGAATTCCACACGGCCGATCTTGTCGAACGGAGCGAACCCGGCTGGGGCGCCGCTACCGTCGTCGATCAATGCGAAGCTGCCAGCCTCGCCGGTTTGCGACAGATACAAGCCGTTGCCCGGTGACTGCGGCGTGCCATCGGCGTAAGGCAGTGCGCCGGAGCGGTAACCGACGGCAGCCAGCACCGGGCAGCCCGCGGCGTCACAGGTCTCTGCCGTGGCGCCGCCCGGAATTTTCACGACAACGTCCGACACCACGTTCGCGAGCTGGCAGGCGCCAGCAAAATCTTCATTGCCGGCGCAGCTGTCGGAGACCGGCAGCGCGACATTCGCGAAGGTTTCGCCAGCATCGTCGGAGCGGAACAGGCCACCATGGGTGGCTGCATAGACGATGTTCGGGTTGGACGGATCAATCGTCACGCGCGAGCCGCCGACGCCGTCGGGCAGCCCCATGGATTGATGCCAGGTTGCGCCGAGATCGTCGGTATAGAACGCGCCCAGGCCGACATAGGTGTTGCCACCTTGCACATGTTCGCCGGTTAGAACGATCAAGCGACCGCCATTGACGGTGCTCCAGGCCAGCGAGCTGTTGACGAGGGTCGGCAGATTGTCCCCGATGGGGTACCAGGCGTCGCCCAGTGTGCCGACGTCGCCGTCGACCGCATCGCTGGCCCAGACGCCACCCGTTCCGACCGAGGCGAACAGGCGCATGGCGTCAGCATCGTAGGCAAAATCATCGACGCGGCCGGCGACCATGGGGATGCCGTCGTTGGAGCCATCGGGAAACTGCTCGTCCGACACCTGCGGCCCGATACCGTATTCCTCCCATTCGCCCACGGCGTTCGGCACCGCTTTCTGGGTGGCGAGCATCGCCGCCTTCTGCTCCACCGCGTTGCGGAAGGCTTGGCCGGGGTGCCCCGAGGCCTGCAGTTTCGCCTGGCTCCATTGGTCGATTTCGGTCAGCGATTCAGGCAGGCGGCGGTTGGCACAGGTCTGCTCGCCGTACTGCGCATGCAGCTTGTCTGCGGCCGCGTCCGATAACGCCGGGTTGAACTCCCGGGCAAACGCGGCCGGGTCCACCAGGGCGTATCCCGGTGGGCAGGTATCGGTTGCCAGACGCTCGCGGTCGGCACTGACGGAATTGAATGTGGTCCATACAACCACAGCGGAGAGGGCCGCCGTGCAGCCCAGGCCAAGATGGAGAGTTCGCATAGAGTTACCGCGGTGCTTCGACGTCTTGCGCGTCGCCTTCAGGATGGTCGTGGTAGCGCCCCCAGGCGCCAACCGAAGACTTTACGCGCAAACTCCGGGCCGGAATTCCCGTACTAGCGGCAAAAGTGTGGTCGTTGCTTCCCATGTGGGAATTGCATGCCAGGATTGACTACAGGGTTGGTTCTGTCTTGTCGTCAAGGTCAATCAGCTCCCCGAGTTCTGCAAGGTAGAGGCCGCGCCGGACGAGGGCGTGCCCCCTCAGCTGGCCGAGCAATTGTGCGTACTGCGTCAGTTGGGCGGCGTATTGAGCAATGGCCCTCTGCCGATATCTGTCGCGGTCGTCGGGATCGTCGATAGGCTGGCGCGTCGTCTTGTAATCGATCACCCAAAGCTGGCCTGCGTCGTCTTCCAGGCAGCGATCGATAATTGCCGACACCCACTGTCCGTCGAGCCAGCCTGACAGGTGGTACTCGGAGGCGTGCCAGGGATGTGATCGCAGCATCCATCGGCTGCGTTCGCCGTCCAAGGTGCGGGCTAACAGCAGCAACACGCGCTCCACGGCGGTTTCGACCTGATCCTCCGGCATGCCCATTCGCCGCAGGCCCGCGCGCATTGGCCCGGCTCGCGAGCGGCCCGCATCGGCCCAGGCGTCCAGTCCTTCGGAGATGATGCGTTCCAGTGCCTCGTGGTACATGGTGCCGATCAAGGTCGCGTGCAGATCTCCGACGGTCGCGCCGGCCTCGCCTTCCAGGACCTGCTCACTCGGTTTGAGCGTGCGGCGTTCGGTCGGGGCCCACACGGGCGGTGGCGGCGCCACCGGCCAGTCGGCAGGCAGACGATCGATTTGCGGCAGCGCGCCGGCTTGGGTCGTCGAGTCGGCGGTTACGTCGGCCTGGTCCTCGCAGGGGGCGAGCCCTTCAAAGCAGGGTTCGATCACCGGCCATAGCCGGGCGGCGATCGAATGTGCCCTGGGCTGATAAGCCAAGCCGTCTGCGGTTTCGCGCGGCGCGGCGGCGGCCACGATGTGCAGGCTTTCCTTGGCCCGCGTTACCGCCACATACAGCAGGCGCAAGGCCTCGGCCGCCGCGGCGTCGGTTGCCAGGCGATGCAAGAAGTCGTATTGCGCCTGGCCCGGATCGTTCTCATCCGCAGGCTTGGCCACCAACAATGCGCCATGCGGCACGGTGCGCAGGTGTAGCAGGGGTCTGTCCTGCCCGCGAGACGCTCGGCCGCAGCCCACCAGCACGACATGGTCGTACTGCAATCCTTTGGACTTGTGGATGGTCAAGGCCTCGATGCGGCCACGCCCGGCGCCGCGATAGAGCTGCTGCAGGCGTCGGTCGAAGGCGGGCCAGTCCTGCAGTTCACCGCCGACACAGCAGCTACGCAGCAGGCGAAAGAGTTGCCGGATGGCGGTGAAATCATCTGGCGAGACGCAATCCGGCCCCCGCAGCAGCGTCCACAACGCGTCCGCAGCATCGGCGAGATGAGCGCGCCGGGCCTCCGCGACGGCCAGTGCTGCCTGTAGGCGTGCCAGCCGGGCTCTTGCATCGTCGCTAAGGCCTTGTGCCGGGAGGTCACGCAGACGCGCCGGCCAGGAGCGATGCAGCTGCCCGCGGGACAGCACGATCAGATCGGCCCATTGCAAGCCGACAAAGGGCGCGCGCAGCAGCGCAGTCCAGGCCAGTCGGTCCTCCGGATGGCGGATGGCCCGGATGAGCTGCACCACGTCGCGAACATTCGGACGCTCGGCCAGCGGATCGATATCCACGGCCTGGAACGGCTCCTGCAAACGCCCGCGCAGTGCGTCGAGCACCGGGGTTAGCTGTGGGCGCGTCGCCGCGAGTATCGCGATGCTGGCGTCTGGCGCGGCCGATGCCAGTAACGCTTCCACGGTTTCCACAGCGGCCTGCACTTCGTCCTGCTTGTCGCCCGACGGCACGGCCACAACCCGGGCACCGGCATCGCCGCCTTTGTCGCGTCCGGCCGTGCACGGCGTGTACGTCACGGCGCCGATACCGCGGTCTGACCGGGTGGGAAACAGCTGGCCGAGCGCTCCGTTGAACCAGGCGATGAGCGTCGGCGCGCTGCGGAAGTTGGCGCTTAGCGTCTCGACGGTCAGTTCCAGACCGCCAAGGCGCTTGGATTCGATCAAGTCCACGAACAGCCGCACATCCGCCTTGCGAAAGGCGTAAATGGACTGCTGCGGGTCGCCGACGAGGAATAGCGAGCGCCCGTCATCCGGCGACCAGTTGGCGGTCAGTTCCCGAACCAGCCGGATCTGGGATTCGCTGGTGTCCTGCATTTCATCGATGAGCAGGTGCTGGATTTGCGCGTCGGCATGTGCGATCGCCTCCGCACCGGCTTCGCCGCTGGCTGCGGTAACAGCCGCCAGCGCGACTTCGATGAAATCGGCCTCGCCGCGCTGGGCGAACTGCAGACGCAACTCCGCATAGCAAAGGCGAAGCACCCGGCCCAGCGCCGCCCGCAATGCGAGGCTGGTTGGCGGCAAGCTCGGCTCCGGCAGTGTTCGAACCCGATCGAATAGATCACGTAGGCGTTCGGCATGCGGCAGGCTCGCCAGCGTGTCCAGCAGATCAAGGAATGCTTGTTTGCTCGCCTTGTCCTGACTCGGAAAGCCGATGCGCTTGTCTGCGGTGCGTCGCCAGGTGCCCGATGCGGTCAGCAGCAGATGGGCGATGAACTGCCACGCCGCCAGACTCTCGCAGTCCGGCTGCGGCCACTGCTGCAAGGCCCCCGAATCGATCTGGCCCTGCTCGGGCCAATGCGTTGCTGCGTGCAGGGCGGCATCCCGAATGGCCACCTGATGCGCCGACGGGATGGCGCCGATTAGCTGATCGAGTTGCGCCGCGATCAGCGTATGCAGAATGTCGGCGTCCTGAACACCATGCGCGTCGAGGAACTGCGGCAGGTGCTCCAGCCATTGATCGCGCCGAGCGAGCAGACCGGTTAACGCGGGCAGCAACTGATCGATGCGGTTGTCTGCCCAGCTGAGCACGGCGGTGATGGCGTCGCGTGCGTCGTCCGGGCCTGCGCTTAGATTGCGTTCATCGAACACCGCCAGAACCGCTTCGGCGTAAAGGCTTTCGGGGTCCTGGGTGATGCTAAGCGTGCCTCCGAAGCCGGAGAGTATCGGCAGGCGGGCGGCCAGGCTCTGGTTGAACGCGTCAATGGTCATCGCCTGCAGACGGTCCGGGTTTTCGCGCAGTTGCCAGCCGCGGGCGCGATCGCGCTGGCGCACCGCGGTGGCATCAGCGTGCAACGCCGCGCCGAAAGCCTCGGCCGGCGCGGGACCGTCCGCCAGTTCCAACGCTTCGGTGATGCGCAGCCGGATTTCCGCCGCGGCCTTGTTGGTGAAGGTGATGCAGACCACCGATTCCGGTTCGTCGACGGTGGCCAGGGCGCGCAACGCGCGCCGCACGAGCAGTCCGGTCTTGCCGGAACCCGCCGGCGCAATCGTGACGACATGGCGGTCGAGCCTTAGCGCTCGATCCCTGGCGGCCTGATCAGCCGGTGCGCTCATGCGTCGGCCTCCGCGTCATCGGTGAGCGGATCGCGGATCAGAACCTGAAGCGGGCTGTCGCGTAACGCGCCCGGTACGTAGTCGGCCTGTCCCACCAGAAACGCCCGGGTCAAATCACGAAGCCGGGCGTGGGTATCGGCGAGCAGGGTGTCGAAGTCTGGCTGGCGACGGGGTGTGGGATCGTCGTCGATGAGTCGCGCCGCCCAGTTCGTGGCCGACGCGATGCGTCGTCGATTGGCATGCACATGGGCGAAGGCGATGCCGTCGGCCCGCTCGATGCCCAGCGCCGCGATCGCTTCCGGCGAGGCGTAAAGCGGTAATTGCGGCTCGCGCAGCCGGTCGGCCTGCCAGCCGCCGGGTTGGACGTCGCGGCCCGTCTTGTAGTCCAGAATCAGGTAGCGGCTGCCTTCGGCAGTGTCCACCCGGTCCAGACGGTCCACCCGGAATCGCAAGGGTAGGTCCTCAAACATCACCTCGGCTGCTCGCTCGTGGGCCAGAACGGTGAATGGTTCGCTGCGCCGCTGTTCATGCTGCAGCCAGGCCACCAGCAGACGGCCGATGCGGGCACGCTCGGATTCGATCACCAGGCGAGGGTAGCGATGGGTTGGCAGCGCGGCGGGAAGCAGGTGATCGAGATGGGCATCGACCAGCGCCTCCAGGTCTGAGGCGCTCATCCGTCCGAGGGCCTGTGAGTGCCCCAGTTCCGTCCAGATCGCGGCGAGCGCCGCATGTATGAGCTGCCCCTGCGCCCGCGGGTCCAGGCCGTTGGCCGGCTCGTTCATCGGTTCGGCGCCCAGCCGGAACTGCACCATCGCAGCGAATAACGACTGTGCACAGGTTTGCAGCAGACGTGTACCGCCCCGGATGCCATCGCCGGCCGGGTCGGTAATGGGCGGCAATGCGGGTTCGGGGGTCCGGATGAGTGTCGCGGGAATGCCGTGGGCGGTTTCGAAGGCCGCGGTGGCCGACGTCCAGCGCACATCACTGCCCAGCAAGCCACTGGGGTGCTGCTGCGCTCCGGTGTCGTCCAGCAGCGGCATGCTCAGGTGTAGCTCGTTCGTCTGCTGGCGCCAGGCCGCTGTCATCGCGCGTGCGCGCTGCAACCGGCTGTCGGGTGATGCGCCCGGCACGTTGGCTTGCGTCAGCAGCTCCCGCGCGATGAACGGTTGGTTGAGCGAGCGGCCGAGGACATTGGAGTCGTCGACGCCCAGAATCCAGCGGGCATCCGCCGGTGTTTCGCAGGCTGCCTCAAAGTCACAGATCAGAATCGGCTGGATCGCGTCGACGCGGGGTGCGAAGCGTCTCGAGCGCAACAACTCGCCGAACCAGCCGGTGGCGGCCTCGAAGCTGATTGCACCGAGTTGTCGGTCCAGCACCGCCAGCTGCTGCAGGCTCTCCCGCACGGCCTCGGTGCTTTGCCATTGCTCGGAGTCGCGTTCATCCGAGCGGCCCCAGCCGAGCGCCTGCAGGCGCCGGCCGAAGTGCTCGACCCAATCCCCGGGGGTTGCGCGTCGTGGCTCGTCGCGGACGACTTGTTCCAGTGCCTCCCAGCCGTCCCTGAATCCGGGATCAGCGTGGGTCACGAAGTCGCGCAGGTGGATACGCGGCGCGCAACGCTCGCGCAGCTGCGTTTCCAAACGGGTGGCGGCCGCACGTTGCGGGCCTTGCCATTGAGCGCCGGACAGTAGCAGCCGCGAAACGGTGCTGAACCGGTTGTCCCAGAGGCGCAGCGACAGAATGTCCAGCGCGGCCGCCGCCCACGGGTTACTGGTCAGCGCGTCGGCCCGCTCAAACCGCCAGGCGCTTGCGGCGCCGTGGGCCGGCGTGAGGCGCAGGGCTGTCTGCAAGGCGTCTTCGAGTGCCGCCCGGTCGGCGTCGGGATTGGCGGTGGCGACGACCAGCACCGGTAGGGTTGCGGTGTCACTCAGTGCGCCCAGCAGCTTGGCGATCTGTGCGGCGCAGGCGCGCCGCTCGGCCTCAGCGTCGGCAAAGATGCGGGCGGACGAGGCGGGAACGGTGGCGCCAGGTGCTACATGCTGCAGCCGGGTGCCGGTTTGCTCCAATGCTTGCAACGCGGCCCGCTGTGAAGGGTTCAGTAGGAGGCCCGCGTAGGGAAAATCCAGGGCGACGGCTTCGGGCGGCCGAATCAGCCCCTGGCGCAGTCGTTCGGCAAACGCTGCCGGAATCGCCGCCGCAGAGAGTTCGCCGCGACTCTGTCGCTCGGCATTCAGCTGGGGGAGCCATCGCTGGAAGGCCGCTTGTTCCGGCGTCCATGCTGGCGCGTTGCTCAGGTCGATGTGATGGCTCGCCACCAGTCGATCGGCAGCGCGCAATTGTCGGGCAATGGTCTTGGTCGACAGCAGGTCTTCGGCGACCGGGTCGGCATCAACGCAGGCCATCCATTGAGCGAGTTCCTGAACGGGGTGCAGGATCTGCTCATTCGGCCAGCTGGCGGCCCAGGTTTCGGCGAGCCAGCGGTCAAGCGACAGGAACTGCGGTGCTTCCCACACCGTCAGGCCTTGATCTCGGGCGCCCAGCGCGGCGGCGGTGCGAAGCGCGCGGGCTCGCGTCTCGGTGGAAGTGAGCGTCAGCACGAGCGCAGTTTACGCGAGCTGATTGGATCGGTTTCTGGCGCCAGAAAAAAAGATGGCCCGGTGTAAACACCGGGCCGAGTACGAAGGCAATGAACGTAACGGACGACTGGGGAACCATCACATCACGTCGGCATCCAGCCAGCGGCTCTTGGCCAACCGCTCAAACCAGGCGTTCCTTGCCCGGCGACCTCCGAAATCAGAACCTTGTTAGGTCTGTAAAATCACCATCCTTGCTCAAGCCCGTTCTAACCATCCCTGGACTCCGTGTCCCTGAACAGGCTGAGGCTATTATGCGCGCTCATCATGAGATTTCCATGTCAGTTCGTCGGATAGCGCGCGTGTCAGAAAATTCCTACGCATGAAGGCATTGTTGCAGCGCGTCACGCAGGCTTCGGTGTCGGTGGACAACGCCGAGATCGCAAGCATTTCCAAGGGGTGTCTGGCCCTGGTGGGCGTTGAGCCCCATGACGGTCCGGAGCATGCTTCCAGGTTGGCCGAGCGCATGGTCACGTACCGGATGTTCGCGGATGACAGCGGCCGGATGAATCGCTCGCTGGTCGATATCGGGGGCGGTTTATTGCTGGTGTCGCAGTTCACGCTGGTCGCCGACACACGCAAAGGCACTCGCCCCGGGTTTTCGACGGCCGCCACGCCGAATCTCGCAGAGCCTCTGTTCGAGGCGCTGGTGAAACAGGCGCAACACCGTCTGGGTAACGTGCAGGTGGGCCGGTTCGGCGCCGACATGCAGGTCTCGCTTGTCAATGACGGCCCGGTGACGTTCTGGCTGTCCGTTCCGGGTTGAGACTCAAACGAGGTGCCGGTAGTCCTGCCGAAAGACGACCGGACTGCCCGAATCGTGCCCGGCGCGTTTGCCAGCCGGTCGCATCGGAGTATCCTTCGCCCAACACCTGCCCTGATGCTTGCATGAACCCGCGGATTGCGGATGTCGCGCGCGATACGAACGAAACCCAGATCGCAGTGCGCATCAACCTAGATGGCTCCGGCCAGACCGACTTGTCGACCGGTATTCCGTTCTTTGATCACATGCTCGATCAGATTGGACGACACGGGCTGTTCGATCTGAAGATCCGTGCGTCGGGCGATCTCGAAGTGGACCAGCACCACACGGTCGAAGACACCGGCATCGTGCTGGGCCAGGCCGTGGCGAAAGCGGTGGGCGACAAGCGCGGTCTCGTGCGCTATGCCCATGCTTACGTGCCTTTAGATGAGGCGCTCTCGCGTGTCGTGATCGATTTCTCCGGCCGACCGGGCCTGCATTATTTTGTGGACTATCCGCGGGCCCGCATCGGGGATTTCGATGTCGATCTCATCTCGGAGTTCTTCCAGGGCTTTGTCAACCATGCCAACGTCACGTTGCATATCGACACGCTGCGTGGGGTTAACGCGCATCATGTGGCCGAGACCATCTTCAAGGCGTTTGGACGTGCATTACGCGCAGCCACAACACTGGACCCGCGGGCCGGCGACAGCATGCCCTCCACCAAGGGGACGCTCTAGCGAGCCGAACACGGACCCACGCCCGGATCTGATGAACGCCCTCCCACTCTTGTTTTCGCGCGCTTTGCCGGCCTCCGCTTCGGACGCCGGGAGGGCTGCGTAATGGCATCGATTGGTGTCATCGACTACGGCATGGGCAATCTGCATTCGCTGTCCAAGGCCATATCGCGGGTTTCAGCCGAGGACCGCGTCGAGGTCACCTACGATCCCGACAAGCTGGTGCGCGCAGAGCATCTAGTGCTGCCTGGTGTGGGTGGTGCCAAACATTGCATGCAGGAGCTCCAGCGCCTGGAACTCGATGCCTTTGTCCGCGAGGCCGCGGGGCGGGTGCCGATCCTCGGCGTTTGTCTGGGCATGCAGATCATGCTGGATCACTCCGATGAGAATGGCGGCGCCGACACCCTGGGATTGTTCCAGGGGACGGTCGAGGCCTTTCCAGAACCGGAAGCCGAAGGGAGTAGCTCGCAGCGCATCAAGGTTCCGCACATGGGCTGGAATCAGGTGCGGCATACACGGACACACCCCTTGCTCGACGGTGTGTCAGAGGATGCGTGGTTTTACTTCGTCCATAGCTACCGTGCTCGGCCGGTGCACGATGCGGACACGCTGGGCATGACCCGGCATGGCGTGGATTTCGCCTCCATGCTGATCAAACCGAATCTATTCGCTGTTCAATTTCATCCGGAAAAAAGCCAGGGAGCCGGAATGACGCTTCTCGCCAACTTCGTGCACTGGGACGGGCAGGCCTAACATGCTTTTAATACCCGCAATTGATTTGAAAGACGGTCAGTGTGTCCGCCTGCGCCAGGGGCGCATGGACGATGTCACGGTCTTTTCCGACGATCCCGTCGATGTGGCCAAGCAGTGGATCAAGGCTGGTGCCCGGCGCCTGCATCTGGTCGATCTGGACGGTGCCAAGGCCGGTGAGCCGAGAAACTTGGCGGCGATCCAGGCCATCACCGAGGCTGCGGGCGACATTCCGGTCCAGGTCGGTGGAGGCATTCGCGATGAAGACGCCGTGGTCGCCTGCCTCGAAGCCGGCGTGCAGTACGTGATTCTTGGCACCAAGGTCATTAACGAGCCGCATCTGCTCGCGGATCTGTGCATCGAGTTTCCGCGCCACATTCTGGTCGGTCTGGATGTGCGTGACGGCAAGGTCGCGGTCGACGGCTGGAGCAAGCTTTCCCAGCATGATCTGCTGGATCTGGCGCAGCATTTTGAACGAGACGGCGCCGAAGCTTTCATCTACACCGATATCGAGCGCGACGGCATGATGCAGGGCGTCAATGTGCCCGGCACCAAGGAGTTGGCCGAGGCCGTCGCCGTGCCCGTGTTCGCCTCAGGCGGCATTTCCAGCATCGAGGACATCCGCGCCTTGGCCGGGCTTGGCGAGTCCGGCGTCGCGGGCGCCGTCATCGGCCGGGCTCTTTATGAAGGCAAGCTCGATCTGGCTGAAGCCCAGGCCGTGGTTGACGAGGTCCAATCACAGTCATGACCAGCGGTCTGGCCAAGCGCATCGTGCCCTGTCTCGATGTGGACAAGGGCCGCGTGGTCAAGGGCGTCAAGTTCGTTGATATCAAGGATGCGGGTGACCCCGTCGAGGTTGCGCGCCGGTATGACCAGCAAGGGGCTGACGAACTGGTGATCCTCGACATCACCGCGAGTTCGGACAACCGGGAAACGCTGATTCACGTGGTTGAGGCCGCGGCCGCGCAGATCTACATCCCGCTGACGGTCGGCGGGGGCGTTCGAACCAACGCCGACGTGCGCGCGCTGCTCAACGCGGGCGCCGACAAGGTGTCGATCAACACCGCCGCGGTTGATCGTCCCGAGTTCGTCTCGGAAGCCGCGGAGCGTTATGGCTCGCAGTGCATTGTCGGCGCGATCGACGCTCGCCGACCGAAAAAGCGCCGCAAGCAGGACGACATGCCAGCCGGCTGGCATGTCTACACCCACGGCGGCCGCAAATCGACCGGTATGGATGCGGTGGAATGGGCGCAACGACTGGTCGAACTCGGCGCCGGTGAAATCCTGCTGACCAGCATGGATCGCGATGGCACCAAGGAAGGCTTTGATGTGGATCTGACGCGGGCCGTGGCCGATGCGGTCCCCGTTCCGGTGATCGCGTCAGGCGGTGTGGGGGCTCTGGAGGACCTGTATGATGGCCTCGTCGCCGGTCATGCCGACGCGGTGCTGGCCGCCAGCATCTTTCATTTCGGTCAGCACACCGTGGGCGAAGCCAAGGATTTTCTCGCCGAACGCGGCGTGCAAGTTCGGCGTTAGCCACGGCGATTACGCCGAACGTCACGATTCTGCAATCTGCAGACGGTGCAATATGTCTTCTTCCGACATCCTCGCCCAGCTCGACGCGATACTCGCAGAGCGGCGGCACGCCTCTCCTGACCAGTCCTATGTCGCACGTCTGCACGCAGGCGGGCCGGCAGCGGTGGGCAAAAAGGTTGGCGAGGAAGCGGCGGAAGTGATCATCGCGGGTCTGGATGATCAGCCTGAGGCTTTGGTGCACGAAGTGGCCGACCTCTGGTTTCACACGATGGTCTTGTTGAATCACCATGGGCTCGATGCGGCGGCGGTGCTGGCAGAATTGCAGCGTCGCTTCGGCGTGTCGGGTTTGGACGAGAAAGCGGCAAGAGCCGCGGAGGGCAAGTAGCAATGGGATTAGGCGGCATCAGCATGTGGCAGCTTCTGATCATTCTGGCGATCGTGCTGCTGGTGTTCGGCACCAAGCGGGTTCGCAATCTGGGCGGTGATCTGGGCGGCGCGATCAAGGGCTTCAAATCGGCGATGAAAGACGGCGAGGAGGAGCAGGCGAAATCCGAAGAGACCGACGACCCGGCATCCATCTCGGCCGAGAAGTCCGAAAGCACTGAAGCGACCAGCAAGACCGGCGAGCGTCAGTCTTCCTGATCGTACGGAGTCGGCTCTGCCATGTTCGACATCGGCTTCTGGGAGTTGCTGCTGATCTTCAGCATCGCACTCATCGTGCTCGGTCCCGAGCGACTGCCCCAGGCAGCGCGTACGGTCGGGCAGTGGACCGGCCGTGCACGCGCCTTTGTCCGTAATCTCACCACCGAACTGGAACGCGAGACGCGTAAGTCGGAAGCCGCCAAGTCCTTTGCTGAAGCGCAGCGGATGATGAAGGAATCCGTCGCGGATCTGGATACGAAATCTGACGATGGGACGACCTCGACATCTTCGCAGGAAAAGGCCACCAAGCAGGCTGCGCCAGGTGAGTGACACCTTGGGCGGCGATGCACCGCTACTGTCCCATCTGCTGGAACTGCGCACCCGGCTGATGAAGGCGATGGCCGGCGTGCTGGTGGTATTCCTGCCGCTCGCGTTTTTCGCTCAGCCGATCTTTTCGTTTATCGCCGTGCCGCTGCTGGCGCAGATGCCCGCCGGCACCAGCATGATCGCCACCGAGGTGGCGGCTCCGTTCCTGACGCCGTTCAAGCTGGCGATGCTGCTGGCCGTGGTCTTGTCCATGCCCTGGATTCTGTATCAGGTCTGGGCGTTCGTGGCGCCGGGCCTGTACAAGCGGGAACAGCGCCTGGCAGTGCCTCTGCTGCTCACCAGCACGCTGTTGTTCTACCTCGGTATGGCATTCGCCTACTTTGTCGTCTTTCCGTTGATCTTCGGCTTTCTGGTCTCGGTTGCGCCGGAAGGCGTCGCGGTCATGACCGACATCAGCCGCTATCTCGATTTCATCATCAAGCTGTTCCTGGCATTCGGAGCGGCGTTCGAGACACCGGTCGCCATCGTGCTGATGGTTTGGGCCGGGTTCACGACGCCCGGTCAGCTACGGGCGAAACGGCCCTACGTCCTGGTCGCTGTATTCACGCTGGGGATGCTGCTGACGCCGCCGGATATCGTGTCGCAAACCCTGCTCGCGCTGCCGGCCTACATCCTGTTCGAGATCGGAATCATCGCCGCTCGCGTGTTCGTGCCAGGGTCGAAGGAGGTCGACGAGCAGATCAAGGCGGGTGAGTGCGAGTAGCGCGGCACACACCCAACTTGGCAGGCCTATCTTTTCGATAGTGTCAGTTCGCCGCGTGCGGTCTCCAAGCATCTCTCATACTTTTCTATCGCCTCCGGATCGCCGTGTAGCTTCCTGAGTTGTGGGATTGCTGCTTTCAGCAGTGCAACTGCTTCGGCGTATTTCCCTTTCCCCAGCAGCGCCTGGCCACGAATCGCTTCGAGGCGCGCCGCCCATTCGGGTTCGCTTTGCGCCGCGGCCAACTTGGCGGGCTCCAGACCGTCCAGCAGCGCAAGGCTGCGATCATATTGTCCTTTGTCTGCATAGGCTTCCGCTGCGAACACCCGAAAGGCTTGCGAAGCAGTATCATCGTTCCCGTTGGCGACCCGAAGTGTCTCCCCAACCTCCTCAACGAGTGCCAGCCCCACCGCGGGATCGCCGCACTCATATTCCTTGAAGCCGAGATTCCCATTTTCGATCAATGTAAAACGATTGTTTAGTCCGACCAGCCGGGTTGCCTCAGCGCTAACTTCTCGCATCACTTCGAGAGATTGCTCACAGTCACCGGCCTCGTCGTATATTGCTGCCAGTTGAGAGCGGATTAGCAGGACGGTCCTCGAATCGGGGTTTACGGAAGCGGCGTTCTCAAGGGCCAACTCCGCCGCTCGGACGGCCTCATCGAATCGGTGTAAGGCTCTGAGGCTTCGCGCCAGCATCATTTGAACGTTTGCACGCAGCTCTTGACCGCCATCGGTTGGAGTCTGATCCATTTGCTGTATTAGCGATTGCGCGCGTTTCATCGCTGCTTCCGGCTTGCCTTGCCGAAGGAGTGCTTCGGTAATTTGCGACTGCACACTAAATCGTTCCAGTCGTGCCTCTGGCCGCAAACGCTGGAGCAGGCTGGCGGTTTTCTCGAGATATGGCAGTGCCAGCGCTGGTTCGAGTTTTGTTGCATGGTAGCCGGCGTGTGCACGTGCCGCGAGCAGTGCAAGTTCCGAAGTTTTATTGACTTGTTCCCCGGCTAATGTGTCCGCGCGCTCCAGAGTTATTTTTACTAAGTTTAACGATTTGGCGTCTTCAGCATATGACTGCGCCAGTGCCACGTTATACAAGGCGGCGGCGATTCGAGTATCGCTCTCGCCGAACGCTACTTCGCTGCTTTTCACCGCATTTTGGAAGTATTCTTTCGCGTCTCGGAACTGATGAATGGCAAATGCTGCATCTCCCATTGCTTGCCAGACGGCGGCCTCGGTGGCGGGTTCGTCGGCAAAGCGCTGCTCAATCTGATTGGAGGCGAGTTCTAGCAACTCTTGGACAGTTGGGTTTTTTTCGAAACCGGCGCGACCAGGGTTGGCTCCCCCAATTATATCGTCGGTCAAAAACGCCACCGTGGCCTCTGCGCGCCGGCGCTCCTGTTCTGCCTGGACACGGGCACGATCGCTTTGCTCGAATAGCCATAACGTAGTCGCTAATCCGACGACCAGCATGCCTATGGTCGCTGCGATCCAAGGCCGCCTGGCTTTCGCGCGTTCTAGAGTTTGTGCTGCAATCCGGTTCTGCAGTTCTGCGTCGGCAATGTGCTGGCGCTCACTATGACGTGATTCCAGTGTTCGCAGTCGTTTCGTCAGTTCCGATACGTTCGGTAACCGACGCGCAGGATGGCCGTCGGTCGCCCGAGCGACATCTTCTTGAAGTAACTCGTCGGCAATATCGCGCTCCCATCCCGGCGCCATGGGGCGAGACAGATCGCCGACGAGTATCTGGTAGAGCATGATGCCCAGCGCGTAGACGTCGCTTTGTACCGTGGGCGCGTGTCCCGCGACGAGTTCAGGTGCCAGATAGAGCGGCGTGCCGCTGCTGGAGTCTCCGCCGATGCCTTGAGTCAGTGTCAGGCCCAGATTGGTGATCCCGAGCTCGTCCAGCCGCCCGGGCTCCAGCAGACGGCTACTGCCGAAATCGGTCAAACGTGTGCGCCAGGCACCGTCTTCACCGGTTACCAGTACGTTGCCGGGTTTCAGGTCTTTGTGAAGGACCCCGACGCTATGTGCCGCGGAAACGGTGTCGCAAATCTGGATGAAGAACGCCAGGCGCTCATCCAGGGACATATCGTCTAGCGCGTCACCAGTTTGTGCCCAATCTGACAGGTTTTGTCCGCCGAATTCGCATTCGAGAAAGAACGGAGCGGTTTCGAAATTCCAGTCGATGATGCGGACGAAATCGTCACGCTCCCCCAGGCTTTCGCGCAGAACGCGGAACAGTGTCGCCTCGCGCTTGAGGGAGGACAGCCGGCTGCCGTCGGGACTAAACTTGTAGACGCGTTGCTCGCCCGTCTTACTGTGGCGTGCCAGCCAGACTTCACTGCTGCCGGAAGGGCTGAGCTGGCGTTCCAGCTGAAAGTGGTCGCGGCCGGGCACTTTCGCCCCCGGGGTCAGATCCATCTGACTGGTGTGGCGGCGGCCGACTGCCACGCGTTCGACCGGAATGGCCAGTCGGTATCCCACCCTGGGAACGGTGACAATGAGTTTCGTGCCATCGTCTCCGAAAACCTTGCGCAATTTGCCGATCGCGGTGGCCAGGACATGATCGACGGTCACCCGTCCCTGCCACACCGTCTCGAACAATTCTTCCTTGGTGACGACTTCGCCCGCGTGTCGTAGCAACTGGGCAAGGACTTGCAGCGGTTTTTGTTCGACGTCGACCGGCAGTCCCGACACACGCAGTTCCAGTCTCGCCTCATCGAACTGCATGTCGCCGAACCGCCAGCGATACAGGTGGCTGCCTTCGCTCATTTCACCATTCCCCAAGCGTCGTTTAAAAAAACGCCGAATCCAGCTGATTCCCCGACTCGGTATACCGAGTTTTTTTAACCATACCGCGTGTCAGCGGTGCTCGGAAAGAGCGGCTTGAAGGTTTCTTGAAACCGGCTTGAGGACTCGCGGGTGTCAATGCCGGCAGTCTTTTGGTCGGAACTCGAGGTTGGCCGGCATAGGTTCGCGTCAGGAGTTTGTTTCAACCGCACCAATGCCCGTCGTCTTCTCGTGCATCAGCGTTTCATAACCAAGAGGGAGTCACGATGAAATTGAAAACGGGAATAGCCTGGGCGCGGGTGATCACCATGCTGACGCTCGGTCTGGCACTGACGGGCTGCATTGCGGCCGGGGGATCCGCACAGATCAAACCCGACAATGTCGCCAAGCTTCAGGAAGGCGTCACCACCTTGGCAGAAGTGAGAGCCATGTTCGGTGACCCGATTCAGACCGGCCTGACGTCAGACGGCAATCGAGAGTTTTATTACCAGTACTCGAAGACGACGGTGAATCCGGCGACCTACATTCCTGTCGTAGGTTCGTTTCTGGGTGGTAGTGACACGGACTTTCAGAAGCTCACGATCATTTTCGATGAAGACGACGTCGTGGAGCATTTCCTTTACGACGAGACGAGTCAGGAAACGAAGACGCCGTTGGGTTTTTGAGCGGTTTTCATCCGGTCAGGGCTCGTCGAATTAACCGCCTGAAGGGGATAACGATGCCAATTCTGTTTGAAACGGAATGGTTTGTATGGAAAGTCGAAAATGACTGCGTATCCAAAAAAATCGAGAACAGGAGGTTTGACAAGGGAATCTGGGACCGCAGCGACTGGACGATCAATGAGCAGTCGATGGAGCGAGGCCTAGCGTTGCTTGCTCAGCGGTGCATGGAAGAAAACTTGGAGATCAAGTCAGTGCTTCCGCTCAATGGTGGCCGCTCATATGACTACTGTCGCTCAAGCACCAATTCCTGGTCGACAGGGGCAGGCGGTGGGGGTGGTTGGGGTTGGGGGCTCGGGTATGGGTGGGGGGTCGCCTTATGCAAGGGCTTTGTGGCCTTGCTGCAACGTCGGGTTGAGGTTCGCACTGAGGACTACGAAACCTGACTTCAGGCCAACCGACTGAAGGCACGCATCGCGGAGAAGTTGCGCTTGATTCAAGAGCTATCCACGCGTGCACGGGCCTCATCGGAAGTTCAGAAGAAGACAGAGAAGCGAGGCTTGATTGGCAAGAAGGAAACCTGGTTCGTCGTATTCAGTAGGAGAGACCACCATGAGACAAGTGTTGTTTTTCGATTCGATGATCACGCCGAGGATCATCACCTTCGTGTATTGGTTGCTGCTGCTCGTCGTCGCCTTCAGCGGCATTGGTTCCATGTTCTTTGGGTTCGGTGGATTTTCATTTGGCGGGTTTTTACGTGGCCTGTGCATTATCGGTGGTGGTGCGCTGGGAGTTCGTATCTGGTGTGAATTGCTGATCGTGCTGTTCAAAATGAACGAAGCGTTACAGGACATTCGTCAGCGTCCGTCGTCGATTGGGTAAAGAACAAATTGGCGACCATCGCAATCATGAAGAAATAAAACTCCCGCTTTTTCGCATGTCGCGCGTCAGTGACGCTTGGAAAGAGCGGCTTGAAGAGTTCTTGAAGCAGGCTTGAGGACGTGGCGGAGCAGCCGCGGCAGGCTATTGGTCGGTGTTAGGGATGCGATAGCGGATCGCGCCAAACATCAATTTCCAAGTGACTAGAAGAGGTGTTCAATGACTGGGAAAAAACTAATTGGAATGGGCGCGGCTTTTTGCGTTGCGATGTACCTGGCCGGATGCGGTGGGAGTGACGGTGGTGACAGCGGCGAGCCTGAGCCACCGATTCAGACCCTGTCGCTAACAATCGCCGGAAAGGTGACTGACGCTCCAATACCGAATGCGGTAGTTACCGCAACGGTCGGGGGCGTGGAGTTCAGTGCGGTTGCTGATGGCGAGGGTGCTTATTCGTTGGAACTCGTGGATGTGCCGCTCGAGAGCGGTACCCTGCCGGTGCTTATAGAAGCCCAGGGTTCAGAGGGTCAGGAATTTGTGGCCTTCCGCAGTCAACTTCATTCCCTCGACACATTGATTACACAGTCGAACGACGACGGTGTTCTGGATTCCGGTGAAAACATTCGAGTCAATGTCACTCATCTGAGCACATCCGAGTCGGTATTGATTGGCGATGATCTGAATTCAGATGCGGAATTGAACGATGCGATTTCCAACGTCGATCCCGAACCATTGCTCGACACGGCTGGCGTCATCAAGTTGATTGTGGATATGGGAGAAGAATACGCACTACCCGACGAATTCGACGACACCTTGTCATTTGCCTCGAGTGAGGAGGCCGTCGAGACCTTCGTTGAGGAGGTGATGAGTACCGAAGAGGGGGCGGAGGATTTGAGGAAGGCTCAGATGGAAACTGCGGACGATGCGGACGTGGTTGACCAAAGCGATGGAATTGTCGTTCCAGCGCGTGCACTGACGATATACCAGGTGCCAGAAGACGCCTTCAACTACTTCAACCTTGGCGAAGTATTCGAGTTCAAACCCGACGGAACCGGCTTGGCATACAACGCTGCCGAGACGTCTGAAACCACTTGGCAGCAGGATGGCAATGGCATCCAGGTGTCGACCGATTTCGCAACCGAAGTTGACGAATACAACGGATCCGGCGCCTATGACCGGGTTCTTTACGAGACGCGACTTATCGAGCTCGTGCCGTTGGGCAACGACCTTGCGCAGGTTCGACGCACTGTAGTCAAGAGCTACCCTGACTACCCGATGGTAGTGCCTACCGAGACGACATACGTGTTTGCAAAGCGGTATCTCGTCGACGAACGCGAAACCGAGGTCTTTCCTCCAGTCAATGGCGTGTCGGGTCGGTCGATTGGCGTGAATGTTTATAACACTGACGAAGCGGTTTCGCCGCCCGGCGGGTTGGCTGCGGACGTTCTCGGCTTTATTGCGGGGGGCATGGGGGAATCGACATTCTGGGCGGACGGCTTCACCTGGACGGAAGCCGAAAACGGTTTGTCCTTGTCCTTCACTGGTGGCACGGAGATGTCGTACCGCTTCGTCCGCGATATCGACGCCTGCGGTCAGATCTGGATTGCTGATGCGCTGGGCGCCGATGGACACCGCCGAATCGATACTGGGCTCGCGCTGTGCAACGAGCAAGCTGCATTCGTGGAATCGGATATTCCCGGTTACTACTATCAGTTCGGCGTGGGAGAGGAAGAGATGCCTGAAGCTGATGTCGTTGGCTTCGGCCTGAGATTCGACGCGGACGGTACGGGCTCTCAGTTCGACAACTACATCGAAACCGACGAGGACGGAAACGAGACTGAACGCTATGACGACGATCAAAACGATCCCTACTTGGCGTTTTTCTGGGAATTGACGGCTGACGGCTCGGTATTGGTGCGACGTACTTACGATGAGGAAACATACGTGCCGAGCTGCGATCCCGATTCGAGCGGATGTCTGGTCTGGGACCGGCGGGAACTGTTTCCGATGACGCTGTCCGACGGGCGCTTCTATTGGATGGAAGTGCGTTCGGATGGGACGGCCGAGAGTTCGGCGACCTACCTGCCACGTTTCTACGATTACTCCGAATCCGCGGTGCCCGTCGAAGGTGTGGCGCCGTCGCCGGGAAAACGTAAGGCGGTGTTGGTGAAGCCGTTAGACGCCCGGAGGATGTTGGAAGGTCAACCCAAATAAATCTTGAGG